>SKZP01000053.1 GCA_007127275.1 Planctomycetota bacterium | reverse complement strand
CGTTGCATCTCTATCAGTCGGTGCAGTGACCTGCAACCCCGTTGCACAAAATCTCTGCGCTTTGGAGGGCAGCCGTTTGCGGTGGCTTCGCCGTGGCGTGCGGTGATAAGGTCGCCGCAGTTCTACGCCTCGGATCCGCACACGTCGTCAGCATGAGCACGCGGCAACAACCACCCGAAGCACCCGAGCCCCTCGGCACAAAGCGAGACGCCGGCCACGACGGCGCTGCCGGCCCGGCGAACGTGCCGCGGCGGCCGGAGAAAATGCTCGAGTGGCTTTCACTGCAGTGGAGCGCCATTGACGCGGCGTTTGGCGGACTGATGCTCTTGAGGCCGCGGCGCGAATTGGTGCAGGCGTGGTTGATGATGAGCGCGGCGAGTGCCTTTGCGCTCGGCATGATCCTTTTTGCCGAGCCGCTGCTCGCGACGCTGCCGGAGGCCTACCGCGAGGCAACGTGGTTCACACTCATTGTCGTGCCTGCGGCGGCGGCACTGATTGCCGTGCCTCCGTTTGCGTTGGCCGCGCTCTGGCTCACTGGCCGTGCGCTTGCACGCGAACGCAAAGCCGAAAGGTCCCCGCTTGCCGGCCGGCTCTTTCCCGCACTCGGCGGCACATTCGTCTTGACACTGCCCACGGCCATGGGAGCCGCCATCCTTGCGCACGGATGCGTCTACGGCGCCATCCTGCTCAGCGCCGGCAGCGCAGTCCCGGGCCTTGTGCAATCCCTCGGCTGGGCCGCAGCCCTCGGCGTCGTCGCCGGCTGGGCGCTGCCGCGCATCCTCTACGTGCCGAGCCGGCTTGCCGACGGTGTTGACGCAAGCCTCGGCGCAAGCCGCGCCAAAGTACGGGCCTTGTCCCGCCTCGCCTACGGCCGTGGCGTCTTGGTTACCCTTCTGTTCTTGCTGCTGTTGAGCATCATCTACGTCGTCGCGCATACCTTTTACGTCAGCGCCCCGGAGTACTTTTCAAGTCCCGCCGGGCGCTTGGTGTTGACACTGCTAGCCTCATTGCCCGCCGGTTTTTTCCTGGCCCACGCCACGACGACGGCCACCTGGATGTATACGCGCCTCACGTTGCGCGACACCATCAGTGACAAGGGCGTTGCTGCCATGACCACGGCAACCGCCTCGCTTGCCGGCCTCGGCGCCAACGCCGACGAGAAGACGAAGCACACGCCACGCAAGAGCAAGTAGCGACCTACCAGGGACACCGCATGAATTAGGAGCTGTCAGTCAGGAAACCCCTTGCGCCTCGAGCTACTCCGCTTGGCCTCGAATGCGGAATTGTTTCCCTGCCAGCTCCTTCCCGAACGGTCCACGGGGAGGAATAACGCGCTCCACCGTTTTGTACTCCGAGGGTAGTGCCGGCGCCGGCATCCGAGTGAACATTTTTCATCGCCCGGCGACAAACCGAGCGCGGCGACAACAACGTACACCTTGACGACGAAAACGAGTCGAACATGGCGCGTGCAGAGAAATACGGCTCGCATCCCATGAAAGCGGCGGAGCCAGGTGCCATGCAGGGACACGGGGCCGACGTGCGCACAACGACGGCAGTCCTTGCCGTGGCGGGCTACGTGTTGCTTGCGTTCCTGACCATGCTGGTGATTGTGGTCGTGGTTTTCACGCAAGACGACCCTGCACCGACGCCCATTGAGGAGCGAGTGCCCGCGGAAGAGCGTGACCGCGCACCGGGTGAGAACAATGCCGACACGCAGCCCTAGTGTTGCGTCAGGGCCCAATCTTCGGGGTGAGCTACTGCGCTCGACTGTGCTGTGTCGTTTCCGCTGCTCGACGTCGCTACGGCCACGCCTCTGCGGCTCAACGTCGGAAGCAATTTTCTGACAGCTCGTTAGGGCGTGGGCAGGGTGTGGATTCCCCGTGTGCGGAATGCTCCCGTCGTTGGTACGCGCCCTGCCTGGAAGATACCCTGCTTCGGAAAGAGCCGCGCCTGCGCCGGGGATTCACGTGCCGTCGCTTCGCGGGTACAAGTACTCGAGCATGTTCACGCCCTTCGTGACCGTCGCACGCTTCCCCTACGCGCGTGGCCCCGCTTGTCTGCCGTCTCACCTACCGCCGCCTACTCATGCGCTCTCCTTTTCGCGACTTGCCCGAGCACGTACGTGCCGCGTTCAACTTCAATTCGCGGTGGCTCCCACTCGACGCCGAGGCGTTGCACCGGGTGGAGGAGCCGCACCGTCCGGGGCCGACGACGCCGGTGCCGCTGAAGGTGCACTTCGTGGACGAGGGACCCGACGACGCCGAGGAGGCCGTCGTTTGCTTGCACGGCAATCCGACCTGGTCGTTCTACTACCGCCGCTTGATTGCCGCGCTGCGCGACGAGGTGCGCGTGATTGTGCCGGATCATCTCGGCATGGGCTTGAGCGACAAGCCCCGGGCGTATCCGTACCGGCTTGCGAATCATATTGCCAATCTCGAGACACTCCTGGATGCGTTGAAGCTGAAGCGTGTTCATCTTGTGATGCACGACTGGGGCGGCGCCATTGGCATGGGGCTTGCCGTGCGTCGGCCGGAGATGATCTCGCGGCTCGTCGTGCTGAACACGGCGGCGTTTCCGGTCAACCGCATTCCGTTGCGTATTGCCGTGTGCCGGTGGCCGCTGCTCGGCGCGGCGCTTGTGCGCGGCTTCAACGGCTTTGCGCTTGCCGCGCTCCGGATGGCGACCACCGACCCCAAGGGGCTCAGGCAAAGCGGCGCCGCGGAGGGGCTTTCGTGGCCGTACCGTAGAATGCGGGACCGGATTGCCCTTCACCGTTTCGTGCAGGACATTCCCATGCACTCGCGCCACCCGAGTTGGCCGACGCTGTGCGAGATTGATGAAAGCCTGCCGCGCCTTGCGCACAAGCCGATGCACATTGCCTGGGGGATGCGCGACTTCTGCTTCCGCCCGTCTCCGTTCCTCGACGAGTGGAAGCGCCGCTTCCCCGAGGCAAGCGTCGAGCGCTACCCGAACGCGGGGCACTACGTCCTCGAGGACGCCGCCGAGGCACTCGTCCCCCGGCTCGTCGACTTCTTACGCGCCGACACCACCTCGGCGTGATGCTCCCGCGGTACGGCGAGCGGGCGTTGTGGGCTACGCGTCGGCGTCGCTCCCGCCGCCGCTCGCTTGCGCGTCGCTTGCTTGCGGGTCACGTTCCGTCGCTTGCGAGTCGTCGGCCTCGCTGGCGAGCACGACCCGGTAGGTCCACGCGAGCAACAGCACGGCGAAGCCGAGCAACAGCGCCCCAAGCAATTGGTGCAGCGTCTTGAGCACAGCTTCCCAGGCCCGCACTTCTTCGGCATGCGGTTGCCCGCCGCCGGCGGCCCAGGCAAGGAAGCCGAACGGCACAATGACAATGGCGTGGATCATCAACAGCTTGCCGAGCTTGTGCAGCGCAAAGTTCGCGCGGTAACGCGTCATGGCGCGCATGCCGACGAAAACGGCGAAGAGTGCGCCGAGCACGCCGAGCATAATGTGCGGGTGCAAGAACGCGGGGCCGCCGACGTGGCGCAGCATGGCGCCGAGCGCAATCTGCAACATCAAAACGACGAGCACGGCAATGAGGAACTTGCGTTGCGTGCCGGCGTGGAGATCTCGCAACTGCGTGATCGGCTTGCGCCACATGGTCGTCGAGACCGCGGTGAGCACGAGAATCAGCGCGAAAAAGACCTGACCGAGAACGCCGTGCCACACGGCGAGTTGCCGGTCGACGTCCGCAAGACTCAGTTCCACGCCGGAGGCAACGAGGTCGTGACTGTGGTAGCCCGCCTGCTCGGAAAGGATTACGCTGTAGCCGCCAAGCGCGGCCTGCACAATCACGAGCACCATGGCGGCGACGGCAAGCCCTTTGACGTAGCGGCGCTTGTCGGCGACGAGCAGGTAGAAGCCGAGCACCGCGGTGATCAGG
>SKZP01000279.1 GCA_007127275.1 Planctomycetota bacterium | reverse complement strand
GAGAAGCAGTCGGTGCGCAACTACTTGCAGACGAACGTGCGCATCATGCAGCTTACGCACCGTATGATGCGCCTGCCGTCGTTCCTCGAGTTTCTTGAGTCGCACGACGAAGAAAAATTCCTCTACTCCGGCGTCTGCGACTTCATGACCGAAGCGCAGCACATGGAATTCGCCGCCGCGGCCATCTTCCGCCGCGACCCGAACTCGCCGGAGAATCTGCTGCTGCGCCACGCCGTCGGCTTCGACTATCCCGACGTGTTGCCGCAGGACGAGGACAATCCCATCTGCCTCGTCGCCCGCGGCGAGTTGAGCGTCTACGAAGACAACGAGGGCAACATCTGCCTGCCCGTCCCGGTCGGCGGCGAGGTCGACGGCGTGCTTGTCGTGCAGTACCACGAGGTGACGCACCAGTTCGTCGAGGAGGACAAGATCCTCAAGGAGACGTTGCTCGACCTTCTGCTCACGCTTGCGAAGGTCTTCGGGACGCGCCTACAGAATATCCAACTGATGCAGACGGTGCAGGAGCAGACGGTCACCGACGCGCTGACGAAGGTGAACAACCGCCGCTTCTTCGACCAGAAACTCGCCGAGGAGTTCGAGCGCGCGCGCCGCTACGGGCATCCGCTGTCGCTGGTGATGATTGACCTCGACAAGTTCAAGCCGGTCAACGACACGCTCGGCCACCAGCAGGGGGACGCGCTGCTGATTGACTTTGCCGAATTGATGCGTAACTCGACGCGCAAGAGCGACTTCATCTGCCGCATGGGCGGCGACGAGTTCGCGCTGATTCTGCCGGAAACGCCGCACTGGGCGGCGGCCGTCAAGGCGGAGAAACTGCGCAAGATGATTGAATCCTACGAGTTTCCCAACGTCGTCGACGAGAACGGGCCGCCCATCTCCATTTCCCTCTCCATTGGCGTCGCGGGTATCTTCGACGACATGGAAAACGTCGACGCCTTTTATCAGGAAGCGGACGACGTGCTTTACGTCAGCAAGAACAATGGCCGCAACCGCGTCACCGTCGCCCGCCCCGACATTGCCAAGCGCGAGGCCCGTGAAGCGCTGAAGAAGCGCCGCGAGGCGGGCAGCGCCGGCCGCAGCGAAGACACCGGTTTCCCGGAACAGAATTCAGCGGCATTCGGTGTGTGAGGGCACACGTGCGCAGCGAGGTCGCGGCGAAGGTGTCGCGCCCGCGTGTTTGGGCGGATTGCTGCGTTCGGCAGATCCAGGAAAAGGAACCCGTCTTCCGCATACGGGCCGAGCTCGTCGACTTGCCTTATCCGTCGAGCGTTTCCAGAAAGCCGGTGAGCGGGCTCGAAGCGCGCGCCTGCTCGCTTTCGGCGCCGAAGCCGGCCAAGTACCCGCGGCGCCCGGCGCGCACCGCCTCGGCAAACGCCGCACCCATTTGCCCGCAATCATTCGCGGTGGCCAGCGCCGTGTTGACGAGCACCGCGTCGGCCCCCATTTCCATGGCCTCGGCCGCGTGGCTCGGACGCCCCAATCCCGCGTCGACCACCACCGGCACACGTGCCGTCTCAATGATTTTCGCAATGGTGTCCCGCGTCTTCAGCCCCTTGTTCGTACCAATCGGCGCCGCCAGTGGCATCACCGTGGCGCAGCCAATCTCTTCCAGGCGCCGTGCGAGGATGTAGTCGGCGTGGATATACGGCAGTACCACGAACCCTTCCTCGACGAGGCGCTTCGCCGCGGCGAACGTTTCAATGGGATCCGGCAGCAGCGTCACCGGATCCGGCGTCACCTCGAGCTTCACCCAGTTATCCGGCACCGGCGCATGCCGCAGCATCTTGCGCGCAAGCTGCGCCAGCCGCACCGCCTCGTCGGCATTGCGCGCCCCGGACGTATTCGGCAGCAGCACCTTCAAGCGCGACAAGTCCAGTGCCGACAACGTCGGGTCGCCGCCTGAGGCAAGGTCGACGCGGCGCAGCGCCACCGTGACAATTTCGCTGCCACTTTGCTCCACCGTCGCCGTCACCGCCTGCGGCGAGGGAAACTTGCCGGTGCCCACCATCAGCCGACTCGTGAAACGCAACCCCGCAATGGTGAGCGCGTCGTTGGCGAGCACGTCGTTAACCGGTGTCGCCTCGGTGAGGGAGGGGTTGTTGCCGTTGTCGGTGTCGTTGACGCTCATAAGGCTTTCACCGCTGGGGTTTCGGTAAAGCCCCGGGTGCGGGGCTCATCCGTCGTGGACTGCACCAAATCCGTGCGGCCAAATCAAATCCACACGCCACGTCCGTGCCTCGCCACGAAGGCCGTCAAGATTGAATCAGTCGACGAGCCGTCACAAGCGCCGACCATGCGAGGCGAAGCACGGAGCACGCGGGTTTGCCTCGCCGGGCTGGCCCTTGCGCTTGCCCCAGAACTGAACCCAATGGCATTCGAGCTTCGCCCCCAGGGTGCCCGTTTCGGACTACGCAGCATGGGCGACACGTCCACAACTTGAAGTTGCCTCCGGGGGGATCATCCGGCACGGGAGCATGCTATAACGCCCGAACTGAGTGAGTAGCGAACGGAAGCCGACGAAAACCGACGACACCATACGAGACAGGAACCTTGGCTGCGAACACAATGCGCGACTACTACGAGATTCTGGGCGTGGCACGGGATGCCGACGAGGACGCCATCAAGAAGGCGTACCGCAAAGTGGCGGTGAAGTATCACCCCGACCGCTCGAAGGATCCCGAGGCGCCGGAGAAGTTCAAGGAGGCGACCGAGGCGTTCGAAGTGCTCTCCGACCCGGAGAAGCGCGCCATGTACGACCGCTACGGCCACGAAGGCGTGCGCGGTCGCGTCAGCACCGCCGGCTCCTCGATCGACGACATTCTCGGCGGGGGCCTGGGAGACTTGTTCGGCGACCTGTTCGGCAGCATCTTCGGCGGTGGCGGCGGCTCGCGGCGTGGCCGGCGCAAAGGGGCGGACCTGCAGACCGAGATCGAGCTCGAACTCGAAGACACCATTGCCGAGCAGACGCGCACACTGAAGATCAACCGCTCAACGCTGTGCAAGTACTGCGGCGGCTCCGGTGCGGAGCCCGGCTCGTCGCCGGCGCGCTGCGACACCTGCGGTGGAAAGGGAGCGGTCATTCAGCAAGCGGGGATGTTCGCCATCCAGCGCACCTGCCCGAGCTGCCACGGCCAAGGCACGCTGATCTCCGACCCCTGCAAGCACTGCCGTGGCCGCGGTCGCAGCGAGCAGTCGGTCGAGGTCGAGGCGCACATTCCCCCGGGCATCGCCGACGGCATGCGCATGCGGATTCCCGGAGAAGGAGAGCCGGGGGAGAGTGCCGACGCGCCGCCGGGAGATCTTTACCTCGACGTGCATGTCGCCGAGCATCCGCTGTTCGAACGAATCGAGGATCACCTCGTGCTGAAACTGCCGATCACATATGCGCAGGCGGCGCTGGGTGACACCGTCACGGTGCCGGCACTTACCGGCGAAGAGTCGATCAAGATTCCGGCGGGCTCGAAGTCCGGCGACTTGATTCACGTGCGCGGCAAAGGATTTCCCAATGTGCGCGGACGCGGCAAGGGGGATCTTGTCGTGCAGGTGCAGATTGACGTGCCGCGCAAGCCCCACAAGCAGGAGCGAAAGCTGCTCGAGGACCTGCAAAAGGTGCAAGAGGAGCACCCCAGCGCCGAGCGCGCAGAGTTCAACAAGAAGCTCGAACGGTATCGCAAACAACGGCTACGCCTAGACAGCGGCGAGGAGTAAGTCGCAGTAAGCCGGCCTCCGTGACCGCCCGGCTTCGTTCCACAACCGGCGGGTCCCGGCGCACAGGCATGCAGCATACGGGTTGGTCGTTGATGTTTCCTGCTCGGTGGGTATGGACCCGCTCGCCGTGCGAAGTATGCTTGAGCGTTGTGTGACTTCGCGCTGCGTGAGGAAGTGGGGT
>SKZP01000374.1 GCA_007127275.1 Planctomycetota bacterium | reverse complement strand
GGGGTAGTCACAGGATGTTTCACACGTGGAACGCTGTGGATGGGCACGGAGGCCCTGCGCTACGAACCTGTCAGGAACCGTCGGCGTGCAACCCGCATGGGAATGAATGCGCCGTCGTACTCCGCCCGCGGGATGAATTGGGCGGGCACGGGACCCGCCCTACATACGTGATTCCGTCCAAACATTTTTGCTGCAACGAGAGCCGGCGGCACCTCGCTGCGTGCATTTGCCTTGGGTGCGGATGATCGAGTATCCTCGCTTGTGGTGGCGTGCGTTTCCAGCGACGTGGGCGAAGCCAACAGCGGTGACGGGATTGAATGGGCGAGCGAGGATGAGTGAAGCTACCCCCCAACCGAGGCGCGCTACGCAGGCCCACGTTTTCCGTCCCGCCTTCCGGGGGAGTCAACGCGACCGGTTTGCGCGGCGTCGCGGACTGCTCGTCTTTCTCGGCGAAAATCCGTTCTTGGCCATCGCCGTTTTCGTGCACGTGGTCTTCGTGATTGCGTTCTACCCGCACATGCTGCAGGAGGAACAAGAGGAATTGCCGCCGGAGAGGGTCGTGCCGGTGATTGGCATGACGACCCGAGATGGGGACGACGCGCCGGAGGAGGCAGAGGAAGAAGAGGAGGCCGAGGAGGAGAGCGGCGGTGCGCCGGAGCCAATGCCGGAGGTGGCTGCCAACCCCGAACTCGAGCCGCACTCGGAGCCCGAGGAGACGGAGCAGGCGGCGACGCCGCGCCCGCGCGAGCCGAGCCTGCCGGATCCGACGAGTTCGCCCTCCGCGCCCAGGTATTCGCCGGATGCCTCGGAGGCCCTCGGCGCCATCATGTCCGGGCAGCGTGTCGAGAGCGACGGCGAGGGGGCCGACTCGGGCAGCGAAGGCCGGTATGCGTTGCGCAACGCACGCGGCCGGGCCGTGGCGACCCGTGAGCACGGGGGCAGCGAGGGTAGCGAGTCGGCCGTCGACGCGGGGTTGCGCTGGCTTGCGCATCACCAGTTTCGGGAAACCGTAGAGATCGAGGTGCTCACGCCCGAGGAGGAGCGGGTCGAACAGGTTCCCCTCGGGTATTGGCGCCCCCACGGCTTCAACCACGACGCGCGCGACCTCGTCACCGGTGAGCCGGTGCGCGGTGCCAGCATCCACCGTGGCTCCCTCGCGTCGACTGACCTTTTCGTCGTCGGCAACACCGCCCTTGCTGTGCTCGCCTTTCTCGGAGCCGGGCATACCCACCTTGACGAGGGCGAGTACCGCGATGTCGTTGCACGGAGCATCAGCTGGCTTTCGCTGCAGCAAGCGCCAAGCGGCCGTTTCGGGCGCCTCGACATCCGCAACCGGCACCTGCGTCTCGACCGGCGCCGGCCCGAGAACTACCAGCCCGCGGAGCCAGAGTACGGCCGGCCGAACATCTACAACCACGCGCTCGCGCTGTTCGCGCTGGCCGAATGCCTCGCAATGACCGGCGACGAGTCGTTGCGCCCCGCGGTGCGCGCCGGGGCGGCGTACCTCGTCGGCACGCAGAACCGAAACGGCGGCTGGGATTATCATCCGAGTGTTGAGCGCAACGACAGTTCCATCACCACCTGGGTGCTGCTTGCGCTGCGCGCCGCCGACACCGCCGGCGTCGAAGTGCCCCGCACGACATACCTGCGCATCATCCACCACTTTAAGCGGATGACGCCGAGCGACGGACGGACCTTTTACAGCGACGGGGGCGAGGGGCAAGCGCACGGCAATACCGGGCAGAGCACAGGCATCATTGCCAGTTCACTGTTGACCCGCTTGATCCTCGGTGCCTCGCGCAACGACCCAATGGTTCGGCGCCAGATTCGGCTCGTCGCAAACGAGCCGCCGGATACCTCGCAGCGCAAGGACGAGCGTCTGCGACCGAATATGCCGAACCCGACGCAGTATTATTATGCCTGGTACAAGAGCGGCCTTGCGCTGTTTCTTTACGGCGGCAACGAATGGACTCGGTGGAACTCGGTTGCCCGCGACACCATTGTGCGCGCCCAGGCGCGTACCGGACAGCTACGAGGCTCGTGGGACGCCGAGAGCCGCTTCGCCTGGTCCGGCGGCCGCATCTACACGACCGCGATCATGGTGATGACCCTGCAGGTCTACTACCGCTACTCCACGGATCACCTTCGCGCGGAAGGCCGCCTTTTCGAGCGCTTCTGGGACGACGACGAGCTTTATGCCGTGCTCGGCGACCAAATGCGCGCCAACCGCAACGTTCTCCGCCGCCGTCGCTAGCGATGTGTCAGGGCCCAAGCTTCGGGTTGCGCGTGGCGAGCGAAGACCGCAACGCGAAGGACGTCGAGCCGCGAGGGCGTGGTTTTGCCCCGTCGAGCCGCGTAGCCGCGACAACGACGCGACGTCGAGCGCAGCCGCTCGGATTCGGAAGTCATTGCGGCGGCATCAGAAGTCGTTGCAGACGGGAGACGCGCAAACGCCCGCGGGCCGCGGCCCGGGGGTCCGTTACCAAGCACGCCTAATGCCGCTGCAAGTTTTCTGGAAGCTCCTTTGCAGCTAGAGACCCGTTGTTCCGTCGCGACGCGACAGCGGAGCGCGACGCCCACATTCGGCCGAGGCGCCGGACGCAAAGCGGTGCGCGGGCGTGCGTTTCGCTTGCCTCGACCGGGCGCCAAACCTATGCTCGGGGCGCTTTGCGGCGCGGTATGGGCAGCAACCGGACGCTTGCAGATGGCCACGGGCACAAAAGCTACCTACGGCTTTGTCGCCTGACCGTTTCCCCTTTTCCGTTTGCGCGGACCGTCCTGTGATACGAAGCACGAGGATCCGATGAGCGAGCCCAGCGACAAGGCAAACGCCCCGACAACAGCGACGAACGAAACCGCCACAGCTCCCGGCACCGGTAGTGAGCCAGCCGGCGACACCGCGACCGTTTCCGCAATGCCCGCGGCGCGTGGCGTGGCCGACGACGGGCGTTCCACCGCCTCCGTGCCGGGTGTGCTCACCTACGGATTCGGCACCACGGTGGCGATGTGGGTCGTCGCCTACGTGATGCACATTCCCGTGGCCGCTGGCGACGCGACGCGCGGCTTGAGCATGGCGACGTTCTTCGTGCTTGTCCTGCTGCTTTTCGGCGGCTGCTTTCTTGCCGGGCGAGCGATGAAGCCGGGGTGGCGCGCGGGACTACTTACGGGGCTGTGCGCTTCGCTGCTCAATCTCATTGTGCTTGCCGGCCTGCCACCGGCGGAGGACGGATTCGACGCCCCACAACAAGCCATTGCCACGGCGTACACGGCACTGTTCGAGGAAAACGAGGAAGCCCTCGAGCATGCGCTGCATCCCCAGCACCGAGCGTATGCGCAAGACCTGCAGCAGGCGCGGCCGAGCTTCGAACGCCCGGTCGAGCGTCTGGAGTTCGAGACTCGCGAGCACGACGAAAATGCCGAGCTCGTTCGCGTCGAGGTTGAATTCTTCGACGAGGACGACGCCCCGCTCGGTGGCGAAGCGTCGTATGCGCAACGCCTGCACGACCGCTGGTTCTTCGTCGGGACGGAACCCGGCGCATTCGAGGAAGTCCGCGAGGAAGAGTACGAGGACACTTCCTACGACTACGTCGCGCTGTTGGTCGGCTCGGTGATCCTCGGTCTCTTCCTTGGGCTCGGCGCCGGCACGCTCGGCAACAAGAAACCGCGCTTCGTGGATCCCGAGCGCCACCTCGTGCCGAGCCAGCGCGACGGGAAACTCGAGCGCAATTGGCGCGCGCCGTTTGCCAAGGTCACCGCCGTTGCCACGCTGGCCATGCTGTTGCTCGGCGGCACCGTCACTAGCTTGGAGGCCGGCTTGAGCGTGCCGGATTGGCCGACGACGGAAGGCTACGGAATGATCTTTTATCCGCTCTCGCAGATGAGCGGTGACGTTTACTACGAGCACACCCACCGGCTCTTC
>SKZP01000368.1 GCA_007127275.1 Planctomycetota bacterium | reverse complement strand
CGACTACTTCAACCTCGCCCGGGTGTATGCGGACCTCGCGTTCAATCCGCAACTCAAGCCGGGCACCTTCCAGCAAGAGGGCCACCACCTCGAATTCGCCACGCCGGGGGATCCGGAGAGCGAGCTGAAGATCTCCGGCGTGGTCTACAACGAAATGAAAGGGGCCTACTTCTCGGCCGAGGGGCGCATTTACCGCGAACTTCGCACGGGACTTTCGCCGGACTCGCACTACGGCTACGACTCCGGCGGCGACCCCAAGGTGATGCCGCGGCTGACTTACGAGCAGTTCCGCGAGTTTCACCGCACGTTTTACTCGCCGTCGAATGCGCGGTTTCTGCTGTACGGAGACGTGGAGCCGGAGGCGAACTTCGGGTTTCTTGCCGAGGTGCTGGAACCGTTCGAGCGGGTCGAGGTCGACTCGCAGCTTGCGTTGCAGGAGCCGTGGAGCGAGCCGCGCACGCGCGAGATTGAATACCCCGTCGGCGAGCAGGACGAGACGAAGCGCAAAACGTTCGTTACCGTCTCCTGGCTCACCGGCGAGACCCGCGATGTACTGGAAAGCCTCACGCTCTCCATTGCGCTCGAGGCCCTCGTCGGTACCTCGGCGAGCCCGCTGTACAAGGCGCTGATGGACTCGGGCCTCGGCGAGGACATTTTTCCCGGCGGCCCCTTCGAGGGGGATTTGCGCCAGGGGATCATCCACATTGGTATGCGTGGCACCGAGCCGGAGCATGCCGCGGAGATTGAGCGGATCATCTTCGAGACGACGCAGCACGTCGTCGACGGCGGGCTCGACCGCGAGATCATTGAAGGGGCGTTTCATCAGATTGAGTTCGCCGGCAAGGAGATTTCGCCGCCGTTTCCCATTATGCTGCTCGTGCGGGCCAATCCGTCGTGGTACTTCGACGGCGACCCAAAGGACGGCCTTGCCTTCGGCCGCCTCGTCGAACAGGTCCGGCAATCCTGGGCCGCGGATCCGCAACTGTTCGAGAAGCAACTGAAGCGCTGGATGCTCGACAACCCGCACCGCGAGCGGCTCGTCGCGAAGCCCTCGACGACGCTTGCCAAGCGCGAAGAGGAAGAACTCCGCAAGCAGATGGCCGAGCGCAAGGCAACGTTGGCCGAGGCGGAGAAGCAGGCCATTGCGGAGAACGCGGAAAAACTGCGCCGCGAACAGGAGGAGCCGGATCCGCCGGAGGCCATTGCGACGCTGCCGAAGCTCGACGTGAAGGACATTCCGCGCGAGGTCCGCACCATTCCCGAGGCGCAGACGGAGCTAGGCAGCGTGCCGGTGGTGCGCCACGACGTCTTTTCCAACGGCATTGGCTACGTCGGCTTCACCTTCGACATGCGCGACCTCGACGACGAGCTTGCGCCGTATGTGCCCCTGTTCTCGCGGGCCACCTTCGGCATGGGCGCGGCCGGCCAAAGCTACGAGCAAGTGGATAAGCGTATTGGCCTTTATACCGGCGGCATTGGCGGCTCGGCGGATACGGGCCGGCACGTCACCACCGGCGAGCCGTGGCAGGTGTTCAACGTCGGCTCGAAGGCGCTGCCGCGCAATATTGATGAGCTGATGACGTTGCTGCGTGACCTGCTCGTCGAGCCGGACCCGACGGACACCAAGCGCCTGAAGGATCTCTTGCAAGAAGCGGCCGCCCGCAGCTACGCCTCGCTGACGCCGCGGGGGCACATGTACGCGATCACCCGGGCCGCGGCGAGCCTGCATCACAGCGCCTGGCGCCGCGAGCAGTGGGAAGGCGTCACGCAGGTGCGCTTCCTGCGCGAGCAAGCGAACCAGGCCGCGGTGCAAGGCCTCGACGAACTCGTCGAACGCATCGGCAAGCTGCAACGCACGCTGTTCACTCGCGCCCGGCTGCAACTGCGTGTCGCCGGTGACGCGGAGATCAACGACCAAATGCTCGCAGCGCTCGAGAAGATGCTCACCGAGCTACCCGCCGGCGAGCCCGTGCAGGCCAAGCCGGCAACGCTACCGGCGGATGCGCCGCGCGACAGTGGCGTCGTCGTGCCGGCGCAGGTGCAGTACGTCGGCCAATCCATGGAGATGCCGAACCTCGCGGAGACCGACACGGCGGTAGCACTGGAGATGCTCTCGCAGATTGCCCGCGCGGAGTACTTCTACAAGAAGTTGCGCGTCCAAGGCGGCGCCTACGGCGGCGCAAGCGTCTACGCCGCCGCCAGCGGCACGTTCAGCATGTTCAGCTACCGCGACCCCAACCTCACCGAGACGCTAAAGACCTACGAAGGCCTCGCCGAGTTCGTGCGCAACGAGGTCAGCGACGCCGCGGTGGAGGATGTGCGCATTGGCGCCATTGGCAACGCCGACTCCATTGTCGCCCCGGGCCAGGTGCTCCACACGGCCCGCCGTCGCGCCATGAGTGGCATCAGCGACGAGTTGCGCCAGCGCTACTTCACCGGCCTGATGGACGTCACCGCCGACGACATCCGCGAAAAAGCCCTGCCCAACGTCGAGGCCGCCCTCAAGCAGGCGCCGCGCGCCGTGCTCGGCAGCCGTGAAAAACTCGAAGCGGCCAATGCCGAGTTGGAGCGCCCGCTCGACTTGTTCAGCGTCGAGCCGTAACCGAAACCACAGGGCCGCGAGCCTCGCACAAGGCGCAAGCCCGCAAGGGCCTCGACGCAAGTTACAGACGAACGCAAGCTTGTTTCGCCCGTTGGCGTTAGGTCGGCGGTTGTGATGGTGGCTGTGAGTCTGGCTCGACGTTTCGCAATTGCGTGGCACGCTTTGTGGGCACAAGGCCGCCGCGGCAGACGCTTCTGTACGCGTGCAGGAACGCGGCACCAAACAGGATGATCCCTGCGTTGAGGTAGATCCAGATGAGGATCACGGCGAGCGAGGCGGCGGCACCGTAGGTTGCAGGGATGTCGCGGTGGCCGAGCAGGTAGGCGCCAATCAGCGACTGCGCGAGCAGCAAAAGCAGCGAAGTGGGGATTGCCGCGAGTAAGGTCTGCCGCCAGGTGAGTCGAACGTCGGCGAGCACCTTGTAGACGGCGGCGACGAGCAACACGAGCAAGGCAAAGGTAAGCAAGGCGTTTGTGAGCCGCACGAGGGTCGCCGTGATCCCGAGTTGCGCGCCAATCTGCTCGGCAAGTGCGAGGGCCGCCGCGCCAACGAGCAGCGCAAGCACCATCACAACACCGAGGCTGAGCACGCTTGCCACGGCTACGCCCCGCTGAAAGAGGGTTCCAAGCACGAGCCTGCCCGGTTTGGTGCGCACGGCAAAGATGGCGTTGAGGGCATCCTTGAGCGTGAGCACCGCACTGGAGGCGCCAAGGAGCGCGAGCGCAAACCCGAGGATCAGGCCGAGCAGCGAGGCCCGCGTTGAAACCGTTTGCTGCATCAGCCGCTCGAGCAGCGTGGCCGCTTGTGCGCCGACCTGCTCCTTTGCTTCGACGAGGATCTCCTGTCGTAACTCCTGCGGCTCGAGCACAAGGCCGGCAACGGCCACAAGCACAACGAGCAACGGCGCAAGCGCGAACGCCGTGTAGTAGGAAATGGCCGCGGCCCAGCGCAGCGCCTGTTGCTCGGAAAACAGGCGCAGCGTCTCGCTCACCGTTTGCCACACAAGGCGCAGCCGGCGCCGCCAGGTCGTAGGCTGTTGCACGGTACCCGACCTCGTCGTCGCGCGCTCCCCCGCCAAGGAATCAACACGTAGTTGCCGCACGCTCTCACGCAATTCCGAGAAAAGGCGAGCGGGGGGACGAGAGTCACGAGTCTACATGTGTTCACGAACCCATTTGACTCGGGAGACTCTCGTCCCCCGCTCGCCTTTTCGTCGTGTGAGCCGAACCGTTGGGGGCGAAGTGGCCGTTTGGCGCTGGTCGCGGTATACTGTTGAGACTGGGTCTTTTGGGCTTGGGGTTTTGTGTACTTCGAACGGCTT
>SKZP01000076.1 GCA_007127275.1 Planctomycetota bacterium | reverse complement strand
GCGAGCGCGAGAGTGCCAGCGGCGCCGACAGGGCGCAGACGGGTTCCGGTGAGCGTGCGGAGTCGCCGGCCGACGGCGCCGACGCACTCGACCCGGACCACGTCGAGTTCGACGTCGACGGCGACAACGACACCGACGCTACGCCGTCGAGCGGACTCGGCGACGGGGCGTCGCGTAACGAGTCGTCGCGCCAAGATGTAAGCGCTTTGAACGACGAAGAGGTGCAACGCTTGGAAGAGTTGGTGGAGTTGCTTGACGCCTCTACCGAGGACGAGTTGGAGCAGGAGATTGCCCGCAAGGCCGAGGAAGAACTCGTCAAGATGGGGCCCGCCGCCTTGCCGCACCTTCGGCGGCTCGCTCGCGGCTCCCGCGCCCTGGCGGTTCAGGCCGTGGCCCTGCAGATTCGAATGAAGCATCCGGATACCCCGAGTCCCGAGAGTACCTCGCCGCGGCACGAGCGGGACGAGACTGACGACGGGGAGCGCAGTGTCGCCCGTGAGAGCGGCGACGAAGGCGCAAGAGAGGTAAGCGCCGAAGAGATTGTTGCCGACGCGGAGGAGCAGCGGGCACTTTTGCTGCGTTCGCTGCTCGAGGACGACTCACTGGCCGGCACGCGCGTCGACATGGAAGCGGTCGCCGACTTTCTGCTTGTGCGTATGCGCGAGATGCAGCGCGCCGCCGACCGGCTCGACTACGACCGCGCCATGGAAATCGGCGAGGCCATCTTGACGCTTGCGCCGCGCATCCACTTACGGGACGAACTGAAAGAGTTGCTCGACAGGTACCGCGAAGCGAAGTTGCAAATGTCGCTCGTCGGCGGACGCGTCGCCTGCCTCGAGCCGGAGGTCAGCTACGGCGACGAGATCCCGTTTCGCGTGGTGCTCAAGAACGTCTCGGATCGCCGGCTGACCATTACCTTTACGCAGCGCATTCCGCGTTCGCGCGCCCGCGAGGATGTGTACGACTCCCCCATTCAGTTGCACGTCGCGTTTACGCGCATTGGCGCAACGGGCTCTCGTGTCACGCGCAGCGAGTCGGTGCAACTGACCGCGCAAGGAGAAGTGACCCTCGAGCCGGGCGAGGTGTGGTCAAAGGAGTGGATCTTCGACACGAAGAGCCTCGGTCGCCAACATGAAGCCATGGGCGAGGTCGAGGTTAGCGGCATGATTCGGCCGTTGCGCATTCAAAGCGACGCCGGGGAGGAAACCGCGCGCCGAATCCACCTCGAGTCGGCCACGGCCCGCATTGGCTCCACTGGATACGAGCGCGCCCAGGCCAACCCCATCGGCGAGATTGAGCGTGCCCTTAGAGGCGGAGACTCGGTGGAGATCGTTGCCGTTGCCCTCGCCGCGCGTAGTTCGGCAAGCGAATCCGAGCGCTGGCAAATCCTCGGCATGTTGCTTGACCGGCTACGCAACGCCGGACACCGCACGCGCGGCGCCATTTTCAGCGCCCTCGCCGTGATTGCCAGCGGCGACGGCGGCGACCGCATTGACTTCGGCCGCGACGAGCGTCACTGGCGCATGTGGTACGAGGCGAACCGTCCGGATTGAAGGTTTCGGCAAGTGGACGAGCGGAGCGGGCATTCCGTGCCCGCTTAGGAGGAGCGACGGTCGACTAGTGCCGGCTCTACCTGTGAGCACATGACGGCACTCGGGCGACAGCCCCTCGCTGGCTGTCGAACGCATGTTGTACGCGGGGCGTCCGGATATTCGGCTCTCGTTGCCTGACGCCGCTTACAGCTTGAGCCGGGGGTCTTCTGCGCCTTGGTCTTGCCAGTCCGCGTCGAGGACGTCGGTTTTCAGCGTCAACAACTCCTGCAGCGCACCCAGCGGCGTAAGCGTCGGCGGCTCATACGCCGGCGACGGAAGCGCCCCGGCGCCGTCGACCGCGAGGGCCGCGGTCGTGACCGAGAAAGAGTTTGCTGGCGTCGGTTTCTTGGCAGTCATGATCTGTCGCGCTTCATTCGGCTCCGCTGGGTACCGAGGCGGTTCCCCACGCTCGGTATTCGCTCACTCATTCAGCATAGCGGCGCAACCAAAGTTCAAGCATGGCGGCGCGCAAAAGCACCTGCCCCGCAGCGAGGTCGTGGCGAGTACCTCGAGGGGAATCCGAAAGAATCCACTCGCGGATGCGCGCCAACGACTCCAGATTAAGAAAGTCCGCGCTCGAACGCCAGAAGCTCGGTGTGAATAACTCCGGGTTCTGGTTTGCAAAGCTGCGGTAGAGGTCCCGTCCCAGGCGCGTGTAGGTGCTCACCCCACGCTGGTAGCGAAACGCCTCCGGAAGCCACGGCGCCGCAGCCTCGCGCAGCAACCGCTTGCGCAGCCCGTTGGGAACTCGTGCCGAGACCGGCAGCGAAAGCACGAGTCGCGCCAGGCGCACGTCGGCAAACGGCCAAACCACCTCAAGGCCGCGAACGGCGCCGCGCCACTGTGTGAGCTCGGTCTGACTGGCGAGGTGCGCGTCGGTGATGCCTGTCCACGTCGTCGCCGCGGTGCGAGAGATTCGCCGCGCACGGCGCTGCGCCTCGGCTACGTCGGCTGCGAATGGCGAGGCCGGCGGTTCCGTGCCCGCCCGTTGCCGTACCGACTTGGCGAGCACGTCCCACAAGCGCGGATCATGCTGCGCACGCCGCGGTTTTAGCGGCCGCAGCCACGCCACCAACCCGCTAGGCAGCAATGCCTGCACGAACTCACGCAGGTGTCGCCTGCGCGGCTGGCTCGAGTAATTGATCGTCTGCCAGGCTTCGCGCCATGCCGCCAGCAACCGGCCGCGGGCAATCAGGTCGGCGACGATCCAGCGCTCGTAGAACAGCTCGTCGCCGAAGTGACCGAACCAGACCTCCCGCGCCCCGTGCGTTGTTGCGACAAGTGCCGCCCCGTCCCAGAAGCTCGACGAGACGTCCACGAACGGCGGACCCGCTTGCGAGAACGCCTCCGGCTGATCCGACGCGGGCATCACGAGCGAGGCTTCGTCGAGCCGGTGCCACGCCACGCCCAGGTGCTGGGCAACCTCCGCGGCGCGTTGACGCTCCGGCCCTTCAATGCGCGGATCCAGCGTGGTGAACGCGACGAGCTGCTCGGCAGGCTCGCGACCGTCATTGCGCACCGCGGCCACCGCGGCCCCTGCGAGGCACGGGGAGTCAAGTCCGCCGCTCAAGGTGAGCAACACGGGGGTCGGGTCGCGCAGTCGCTCGCTCATGCCGCGGGCTAAGGTGTCGCGTACCGCCTCGGCCGCCGCCGCGGGCTCGGCGAACGACAATGCCGCCTCCTCCTCGTCGGGAAAGCGCCATTCGCGAAACACGTTGACGGCCCCCGTGCCGCGGCCGCGCACCTCCATGCGGTGGCCATGCGGCAAGCGCCGCACGTGGTGCCAGTACGTGCGCTCCGCGTCGGTGCGTTTTCCCCAGCGCAACCAGTGCGCAAGTGCCGTCTCGTCCGGCTTGTGCGCCACCCCGCTCGGCGCGGCGAGCACGGGCTCGAGCTCACTGGCCAGCCAGACTGTGCCGGCATGCTCGAGCCAATACAGCGGCCGCGTCGCAAACGGGTCGCGTACCGCGTGCATGATTCGCTCGCGCCCGTCCCAGATGACAAGCGCAAACGAGCCCACCAGCCGCGTAACCAGTGCCGCCGCTCCCCAGCGCCGGTACGCCGCGGCGACCACGGCAAACGCCGGCGCGTCGCGGGCAAGCTCGAGGTGAGCGCACGTTTCCGCGCGCTCGTCCAGGCGCACGCTGCCGGTGACCACGAGTCCGCGTTCCGCGTCGTGCCACGGCGGATGTGCGGCCGTGACGCAGGCAAAGGCGCCAGCGCGGTGCGTATGGAGTGGTCTTGCCGGTTGGGCACGTGCCGTTTGCATCAACGGCGCCCAGGACGGCTCGTGCGGCTCGGCCGCCGCTGCGGCGCTCGCGGTACGGTTCTCGTT
>SKZP01000190.1 GCA_007127275.1 Planctomycetota bacterium | reverse complement strand
CGTTGTTTTCCGAGCGCTTGACGAGATAGGTTGGCATGGAGGATTCGCGACATGACTCGTACGCCGGGAATCATTCTTGCTGCGGCCGTACTGACGCTCGTTTTCGGCTGCCAGTCCCGCGACGGGAGCACGGTCGACGATGCGCCCCCGCGTGAGCCGGATCAGCCACGGGTGACCTACTTCGGCACCGGCATCCACTCAGCGGGCGCTGCGTATCTCGCCGACGTGTACATTGCGCCGTCGGCGGAGGCCGACCTTCGCTCCGTTTTGTATGCGGTTACGGGCTATCCGTTGAAGCACCGTCGCGTCATCGGCTTGAAAATATCCGGAGAAGGTACCGACGAGCTCCTCGCCTCGGTCACTCGCTTCCCGTCGTTGCGGTGGATCGACCTCAAGGAGGCGAGGGGGCTGAGCGCCGAGGGGGTCGCACACTTGCCGCGCTCCGCCTCGCTGCGCAAGGTGGTATTGCCGCGACACTGCGACGGTGCGGCCGAGTCCATGCTCGCGGCGCTTCATCCCATGGTCGAACTGGAATGGCTTTCGCTGCCCAGCGAGGCGCACACCGCCGAGGGACTTGCAAGCCTCTCGCGCTTTTCGCGGCTCGCCGAACTACACGTTGCCGGCTCCCCGAGGATCGACGACCGTGTCGCCGCGACGTTCGCCCGGTTGGGCGCGCTGGAGCGGCTGGTGCTGCGCGGCGCGCACGCACTCACCGATGCGGGCCTCGACGCGCTCGCCTCGTCCGACAGCGAGACGTTCGAACGCCTCTACCTCGGCAGGCCGGAGAAGGCGAGCGTGGACGGCCTGCGACGCTTGCTCGAGGCCGAGCGACCGGAGACGGTCCTGCTCGAGCGCGAGTACGCCCAACAGCATTCGCACGTGGAGACCTCGAGCCTTGCCAGCGGCGTCGCAATGAACGAATGGGCGACTACGTCCAAAGTCGGCTGTATCGGGGGCTTCGGTACGTGCAACTGCTAGCGGTCAAGGAGGAGTGGGAGGATGCGTTGGTGGCGGATTTGATCGACGCGCCGGCACAGTTTCATCCGCGCACCCCCTATTGGGTGGAGGTGCGCTACCGGTATGGGGACGCGGAGCCGTGGCAGCGGCTGCCGAACCCGGCGCAGGACGGCATGCGCCCCCGCGACTTGCCGGCGCAGGACGAGCAGGGCCGGCCGCTGCAGGTGACGGCACGGGTGATCCTGAACGCGGAAACGTTTCCGACGCTGGAGGAAATGCTGCCAGGCGTGCGGCCCGAGCAAGTGCACGTGATGAGCCTTGAGTGGGCCGACCCTTGCCGAGACTCGACGAGCGACGAATGCCGGCTTGCGAACGTGCTTGCCCGGCTCGCGCTCGAGCGGGCGCACCGGTTGCAACGCCTCGAGCTACACGGGTTTGCGCTCGACAGCGAGGCCACCGCCGCGCTGGAGGAATTGCCGGCGCTGCGCGAGTATGTGCGGCTTCGTACCCCCGAGGAGGCCGACGCGGAACGTTCCGTCACGGTCACCCAACTTTCGGAGCGCAGCACCGACGGCGAGACACGACACTGACGGGGGCTCGTTTCCGTTCGCGTCGCGAGCTGCGCCGGTGTGGTACGGCTGCCCGTGTGGCTCGGCGCGGACGACCTTTGTGGGCCTACACCGGCGGGCCGAACCAGTCGATGGTTTTGCTCAGCAAGATTGCGAAGTAGACGGCGCCGTCGTAGTTCGGGAATAGCTCGAAGGTGGCTCGCAGACCGTTGTGCATCCAGTAGTGTACGGCGCCGCCGTACTGCGGGGCACGAGTCATTGTGGAGTCGGGCCACTCGAAGAGGGCGTGCACGTCAATGCCGTCGTTCTCGGAGAGGTGCAGGCGGATGCCGCCGACGGCGCGCATGTAGCTGAAGCGAAAGGCGGAGTCGACCTGGTCGAACAAGGGGCTTGCCACGGTGACGCCGCCGCGGCGCCCGCCGAGCGAGAACTCCCCGTAGGCGGCAATGATCGGCGAACCGGCGACGAGGCTTGCGCCGACGTCCCCCTCGAGGCCCCAGACGCCGAGGTTGACGAGAATCAGCGGCAGCCCGAAGCCGCTGGCCGCCCCGTCGGCGAAGATGCTGACCCCGAAGTAGGGCGAGTAGATCGGCCAGAACTCCATGCGGGCGCGGGCGGCGAGACCGCCGGAGTAGTTTTGGAAGCGGCTGCCGGCGCCGGAGATCAGGCCGGTGCCGAGTTCGAAGCTGAAGCGCCACGAGAAGCCACGGAAGCGGACCCAGTCGTCGCCGACCCACGGCTCGGTCAGCTCGCCACGGATGCCGAAGGTCGAGGTCCGCGTCTCTACGGTCGTCGACGCTTCCCCCTCGGCCGCCACGGGGCGCGCGTGCTCGGCCGCCGCCGGCTGCGCGAGAAGCCCGGCCAGCAGCACGGTGCAAGCCAACACTCCGAAGCTCGTCGTTGTCGCACGTCGCATGGTCACGTTCCAGTTGAGGGGTAAAGGGGGGGGGCGCGTGTTAAGCGTACGGGAGGTGGGAAGGTTCGGGCGCTAGTGATTTGTTGCCGGTTGCTAGTGGCTGGCGGTGGTCGGCGTGGCCCCTTGCTTCGCTTACCGACGACCCCGTCACCAAATTCCTTGGATTTCCCTCCCTACCAAGATACACTGTCGTGGCTCCGCTGTGAAAATGAGAGTCGTTGTCCGTGTGGTGTGAGGCTTTTGAGGCTCAACGGCCTCTCCCTTCGGGGCACTTGGCCTGCCCGGCCGTCGCCCCCGCACAGGCACCCGACTCCGCTGCCCAGCGACAGCCGCGCCCGGCACGACGCCGCGTGTACCCGGCTTGCTTGCGACACCTACCTGCAACTTCGTGGCGCCCCTCGCAGGGGTTCCGTGCGGACACCACCGTTTGCGAGGCAACGGCGTATTCCCCTGTTTGACTTGGCAGGCGCGTCCACAGTACGGGGCGCCTTCCTGAGTGCTTGTTCGAACCACTGATCTCAAGACGAACCGTTTGTGGTGGCCCGACCCGAAAAGACCATGTTCGACACGCTGGCCGAGCCGGCTGCGTCCCGACCGAGCGAAAAGCCGGCCGAGGAAGCGGCTAAGCCGCGGCGTGGCGACCGCACCCACAGGGCCTTCGTCATCGACGGCGACCACCGCATGTTCAAGGCGTTTTATGCGGTGCCCGGGCTGACCACGCCGGCCGGTGAGCCGATCAACCTCGTCTACGGCTTCGTTGGCACGCTGCTAAAGCTGATTCGCGAGGTGGGCCCGGACTACCTCGCCGTCGCCTTCGACACCAAAGAGCCAACCTTCCGCCACAAAGCCTACCCGGCGTACAAGGCGACACGCAAGCCGACGCCCCCGGAGTTCCTCGTCCAAGTGCCGAAGCTGCACCGCGTGTTGGAGGCCATGAACGTCCCCATGATCCGCTGCCCGGGTTACGAGGCCGACGACATCCTGGCCACGCTTGCCACTCGCTGGGCCAGCGAGCAGGTGCACGTCTACGTCGCCACCGGCGACAAAGACGCCCGGCAACTGATCAACGAGCGCATCAGCCTGTTCGACCTCGACAACATGCGCGAGATTGGCCCGAAGGAACTCGACGAAGAAATGGGCCTCAAGCCGGAACAAGTCATTGAGTACATGGCGCTTGTCGGCGACACCGTCGACAACATCACAGGTGTCCCCAAAGTCGGCGAAAAGACCGCGCTGCCGCTGATCCAGGAGTACGGCACGCTCGACAATCTTTACGCCCACCTCGACGACGTCGAGGCGAACCCGAAGGTCCAGATCCGCGGCAAGGCCGGTGTCATCAAGCGACTGCGCGAGCACGAAGAGGAAGCGCGACTCGCCCACCAACTGGTGATCCTCAACCGCGAGGCACCATTGGAGGACTTGCCGCTCGAAGCGCTCGAGCTAGAGCCGCTGAAGCCGAAGCAGGTTCTGCCGTTGTTTCAAGAGT
>SKZP01000672.1 GCA_007127275.1 Planctomycetota bacterium | reverse complement strand
CTGTTTCACGTTCGGATTCTGCACCGTCCAAATAAGATCCGCGACAACGTGGGCTCGCTCGTGCTCGAGCAACAGATCCGGCTCAAGTCGCATTACCGCCCGTCCGTCGTCGGCCTGCATCAGGTAGCGGCCGTGGCGCACTGCCTGCGAGTACACGCGCATTCGCTCGTTCTGCGGCGCGACGTACTTCTGCAGAAAGGCACCGACAAAGCTCTCGAAAACGTCGTGCATGTCGAACAACAGCGAGAAGGTGCGGGCTGCGCCGGGCTGTGTCGTCGAAGCGCGCGAGCGCAGCAGCAACTCGGCGAAGCGAAAAATATCCTCGAAGCGTTCGTTCTGGCGGTTGAAGGTAACGCCGACGAAGTCGCTGTCGAGCACCGGCACATCCGAGACATCCTCGAGCAGCATGAGGCAGACCTCGAGCGCCTCCCGTGTGGCGGCGGACTTTGCCGCCTCGAGCAACGTCCAGCAGGTCGCCTTGAATACGCGGTTCATGGGCGTGTCGGCGACGTAGTCGTCGTAGCGGCAGTAGAAGCGCTCTTTGTTGACCACGTTGCGCCCAAGGTGCTGTGACAGGGCGAGCTTGCCTTTGAAGTGCCGCAGGTTCTCCTCGTATTCGCGGTAGCCCCGTTCAAGGCCGCGGGTCAATTCGTCGCGCAGGCGCTCGGCGAACAGGGCCGCGAGCGACTCGCTCAACGGGGTTCGGCGCGAGGCCAGTCGCTCGGCGCTGCGACTGGTCACGGGAATCTTGCCGCCGAAGGCCAACATGAACACGAGATTGCGACGCAACTCGCCGAGGACACGCTCCCAGTGTTGTTCCGTCTGCGCCTCGGGCACGTCACCCTCGCCGGCCTCCTCGGTGCGGATCCCGGCAAGCGCCGCCTCGCTCGGCAGCACCTCGACGACGGCCACGGGCATGCGGATCAAGCCGACCCAGTGGCGCGGTTTCGCGAAACCGTCGCCCCAGGTGAAGACGCGTTGCTCCTCGGTGGTGGCACGCTGCACGTCGAAGCGGCGCAAGCGCTCGAAGATGTGCGGTGCAACGACCACGTCCTCGGGGCGCTTCACTCCTCCCGCGTCCTCGCGCACGAGGCGCATCGACTCGGTAACGACGAACCGCTTCATCAGCTGCGCTTCCCTTCTTTGCACCCGTGCACGGCGGGCGGAGGCGTGTGCCTGGCGAGGTGCGACGTGCTCAAGCGACTGTGAGTCCCTCAGGGCATTTCACGGCGTACCGCGAGTGCGCCTTGGACGGCTCGCACCCTGGCTCGCCATTTCCTCCCGTCGGTACCCAGCGAACCTACCGCTCGGCGGGTGCGCCGGGGTTTCCCGTGAGACGGGCAACACGTTGGCGGAACTCGCCCGGCTCGAGTGTCAGGATGGCGAGAAAAGTGCCGGCCAACTCCTCGTCGGAGAGCAGGCCCTTCTCGAACTCCGGCTGCAGCCCGTAGTCAATGCGATTCTCGTAGTCCTCGAGGTCGAAGCCCAGCGCCTTGACCTCGGCAAAGCCGTTGGCCCGCACAATGGGGTAGGCGTAGACGCGCCGGCCGTCGCGCACCGGCGTCAGATGCGGCGCCTGACGGGCCGGCTCGCCCCACTCGTCGTAGGGGCAGCCGAGGACGGTGCAGATCTTGTTCCAGGCGCCGTAGAAGTACTCCTGCAGCGTGGGCACAATCCGGTCGAGGAAGACGCGGCGCAACTCCTCGAGGTTGTGCACGTTGAGGAAGAAGGAGTGGCCGAGCTGGTGGTCCGGGTCGTAGAGCAAGCGGATGCGGCCGTTGATCGTGGCGAAGAGCTCGCAGACCAGATCCACGAACGCGGCGTCGACCCCCTTGCGGCTCAGGATGTTGCGCACCACGCTCACGCTAGGCATCACCTCCTCGAAGGTGAAGCGGCGGCGTAGCGCCACGTCCATCAGTGCAATGGAGCGGTCGGCGGTGTTCATGGTGCCGATGATGTGCAGATTCGGCGGCACGGAGAACTTGTGCTGCGGCGTATACGCCAGCGGCAGCTTGAGCTCGTTGCGCGCCGTGAGGCGTTTGTCCGCCTCGAGCAAGGTGATCAGGTCGCCGAGAATCTTGCTGATGTTGCCGCGGTTGATTTCGTCAATGATCAGCACGTACTGCGGCGTTTCTTGGGTGAAGCGGAAGTTCGAACTCGGCCCGAGGCGGTTGAGCGTGCGCTGCACGTGAGGCAGGCGCGCCTCGAGCGCGGTCTTGCGTACCATCGGATGGGCCACCAGGGGACGCAACAGCCTGTACACGAGGCGCAGCGCCATCTTGTCGTTGCCCGGCGCCTCGAGCGTCTCGTCGCTCAGCGCAACGTCGAAACCGTTCGTCGTCGGTTCTTCACCGAGTCGCATGCGGTGCTTCCAAACCGTTCGCGAGTTCGACTTCGAGGCGACCTGCACGGCGGGGGCGACGTCGGTGGCCTTGCCCTGGTCGTCGAGTTCGCAACGGCGCAGGTGAATGAGTGCCTCGGAGCCGACGGTGACGAGGTAGTGCGCGTCGTCGTCGGTAACGACGACACCGTCTTCGGCGTGCCGCAGCTCCCGGCAAAGATGTTCCCACAGCGTGTCGAAGTCGAGGCGAGAACCGAGCGGGCCGAGCCCCTCCCCGGCGGCGCGCATCGCGAGGCGCTTGAAGACGCCGTCGTGCAACTCGTAGCGCACCTCTGCATCCGAGCCCTGTTGGTCAAGCACGGGCCGGATCCCCTCGATGAACTCTTCGTAGCCGTAGGCTTGGTGAAAGGTGACGAACTCAATCTGCCCGCTGGCCTGGTACTCGCGGAACAGTGCGAGCACTTCGCGGTCGTCGAGCCCGTTGACCTTGTCCCTGCCGAGGATCAAGTCGAGGGCGCGGCGCACCGTACCGTAGGTTTTGCCCGTCCCCGGCGGGCCGTAGAGGATGATGTTCTGCGGCTCACTGGGACGCAATTCGTCGTAGGACATCACGATTTGCGTCGCGAAGGCGTCGTCGGCTTCGCCGTCGCCGGGCAGCGCGGCACCGTTGTTCTCCTCGTGCTGGTCGTCGTAGTCGTCGGGCTCGTGCTCACTGCCGCCGGTACGTGCACGTCGCATGCGCTCCGGCATGGCCGGCAAGGGCATGGGCGCGTTGCCGCCCTGCATGCGCGACTCGGCCGCTGTGGTTGCCGGCTGCGCGCCGGCTGGGTCCTGTCCGCCGTCGCCGGGCATGACGAGGAAGCGTTCCACCTGTTCGCGCTGGCGCTGCAAGGCAGGCCCGAAGTCCGCCTGCTCGGGGGCCGCGTCGAGCGTCGTCTCCTCCTCGCTGCGCCTTTCCTGCGTACCGAGGCTTGCCCCTTCTCGCGCGACACTCGCGTCGCCGCCGCCGGCCCCGCCCGCGCCGGATTCGCTGGCGCCGAACGGTAGCACAATCGCCGCGGGCTGATCCTTCTGCGCCTTTTCGTCCGCCTCCGACGCTGCCAAGCGCGGCGCGAACTGCTCCATCGCCACTCGATCCACCGCCATCAAGGTATGCAACTCCCAGGCACGCACCGCCATGGAGGCGAGAGCAAGCAGAATGAGGCCGAGCACGGAAACCAACGTCGGTTCGAGTATCCCCCACGGACTGGTCAACCCCTGCGCGTCGATCATGCTCGGCGTCGGCGCGACCAGTGCGACGAGCGTGCCCAGCAGGCCGAAAACGAGCAGCACCACGCAGAAGGTGCGCACCGTTACCGTCGTCCGCTCGGCGGTGTACTGGTCGAGCTTCGCTTCCTGGCGAAGCGCGTGGCGGGCAAGCTGCGGGTCACGGTGCTCGTGGTGCAGGCGCAGTGCATGAGCAAGCCGGCGCAGAAGAATGCGGTTCGTCCCCTCGGGAATGGCGCGCAGCGTCGCCGCGGCCCGTTCCGGACGGATCACGCGCTCGGGTGCGGTCACCTCGCGCAGTGCCCGGTAGTCCAGTCTCGCTAGCGTCGACGG
>SKZP01000491.1 GCA_007127275.1 Planctomycetota bacterium | reverse complement strand
TTCCTGTTGATGGTGCCGGCCGCGGCGCTGTTCGGGGCCATTGCGCTGGCCATTTCCGCCTTCGCGAAATCCTACAAGGAGGGGCAGTACTACATCACACCGATGATGATGGTCGCGATCCCGCTCGCGATGATCAGCCTGTTGCCCGGCATTGAGTTCAACTGGCGCTGGGGACTGGTGCCGATCTCGAACTTTTCGCTGCTCTTTCGCGACCTGCTCACCGAGATCAGCACAATCGGCACCGTCTCGCTGCAGATGTGGGGCTACGTCGCCCAGGTCGTCACCGTCACCGGCGTGTACGCGTATCTCGGACTTCGCTGGGCGACGAGCAACTTCTACCGGGAAGATATCCTTTTCCGCGTCGCCGAGGAATTCAACTGGAAGGTCTGGGAGGTCCCTGGGCCAAAGCGCACCACGCCGTCGTCGGCCGGCGCCGGCTTCGCGTTCGTCCTTGCGCTGATCCTCTTCTTCTTCCTCGGCCAGACTTGGATGATTGAGGCCGCGGCCTACCTGCAGGAGTCCATTGACGAGGCGCTGCGCCGCTTCGCCCTCGCCCACCTGAAGAACCAAGTTCTGTTGATCGCGGGCCCGGCGATCTTGCTCACACTGATCAACCGGTACCAGTTCCGCAACATCTTCTGGACGGGCCCAGGGTGGGGCCTCGGATGGGCGGTGCAAATGTTCCGCGGTTTCGCGAAGGGCGTCGCGACGCGCGATGTCTTCAAGATTGTCCGTTCGCTGCCCATGCGCCAGTGGCGCACGGTACTCGGCGTGCTGCTGGTCACCCCGGCGCTTTCGGTCCTGATGATCTGGCTGCTCAGCCTGCTTGCCACGGTCTTCGGCATGCCCGCGCACGGACCAATGGAACAAATGGGCGAGCACATTTTGACGTGGGGCCTGAAGGGGATGCTCCTGCTCGTGCTGTTCATGGCGGTCGTGCCCGGCATCTTCGAAGAAATCCTGTTCCGCGGCTACATCCTCACCGGCATGCTGCCCGACGAGCACAAGAACGGCAAAGCCCGTCGCGCCGACGGCACGCTCCCCACGCCGTGGAAGGCGATCATCATCACCGGGCTCCTTTTCGGGCTGATGCACCTCTCGGCAATCCGCATCCCGATCACTTTCATCGGCGGAGTCCTGCTCGGCTGGATTGCCTGGCGCACGCGCTCTATCTGGTGGGCGGTCGCGGTGCACATCCTCTACAATGCCATGCCGGTGATCTACGGGATGGCCGCCGAGCGGGGCGTGGAGGCAATCCGCGCCGACATGAGCGTGCCGGCCTGGCTGATTGCTGTGGCGGCCGTCGCCTTCGTCGTCGGCGTCGTACTGATCCAGAAGGGCACGGCTCCTTTGCAAACGCTGCTACCCGGTGAACGCCGTCCCACATGGACGCCAACGGAGAACAACGACGGCAACGCTCCGGGAACCTACGCGCCGACGCCAAGCGCGCAACCGGTGCAAACGTAGCCACATGCCAATCTCCTGCCAAGCCCACAGGCAACGCCCGGATGCAGCCGGCGCTGGTTGCCGTAACAAGGCTTGGACGGAACTACGTACGTACCCACGTCCGCGGGTAAGATGGTTAGCCGCGACGCGACAGCGCAGCGCGCCCCGCGTTGCGGGCCTCGGGGGGGATTCGGCTTCGGGTGGCGCTTTGGGTGATGTCGCCGCGCGGATGTGCGGACGCGCGAACCGCGCTCCGCTGCGGCTGTACCTCCGCGTCGCGGCTAACCACTTGTCTTGCCCGCAGATCTCGGTACGTAGGGCGGGCCTCGGTGCTCGCCCGAACCGTCCCGCGGCCAGAGTACGACGGCGCGCAATCATGCAGCATGCGGGCCGTCTCGCGGACAGTGCGCAAGGGGCGGCGCGGAGGCCCACCCTACGGGCGGGGTCCTCGCCGACGTACCCTGATTGGGTCCTTGCGTACCGAAAGGGCGCAGAGGCCCGCCCAACGTGTGGTAGACGCTGAATTGGTGGCCATCCAAAGCCCGCTGCGCCCCCTTTTCCCGTGGCTCGAGGCCAAGATAGGTGCGACCCACCGGCGAAGCCGGCGAAGCCCGTGGGCTTGGAAGGAAAACGACCGTTCCACAACTCGACGTTGCGCGGCGCGCTCCAAGGGGATTTGTGGCGCGGATTGTGTTGCAGTACGATGCAGGCAGCGGTTTCCGTTGTTGGCTACCTCGGTGACGACTGGCGTGCAGCGCGACGAACTGGAACAAACCGTGGCCCGGGTGCGCGAGCACTGGGCGCAGCTTCAGCGACGCCAAGATGCCATGCTCGAGGCGGTGGACGTGCATTGCCCCGCCGGTTGTGGCCACTGCTGCACAACACCGGTCACCGAGGCCAGCGTGCTGGAGATGCTTCCCCTGGCGTCCGACCTCGTTGAGCGCGGCGAGGCGGCAGCGGTGCGCCAGCGGATTGCCGAGTCCGGCAAGCCGTGCGTGATGTACGAGGGGCACCCCACCGACCCCCTCAAAGGGCGCTGCACCGTCTACGAACTACGGCCGACCATGTGCCGCCTTTACGGTTTCGCGGCGCGAACCTCGACCGAGCGTCCTGGCGGCAAGCAGTACGTGCCGTGCGTGCGCCACGAGGAGTTGCAGCCCGAGGCGGTCGCCGAGGCGCAGCGCAAGCTCGAAGCAGAGGGCCTCGACATCCCAATGATTGCCACCGAGCACGCCCGCGTAATGATGGTCAACCGCAACCTCGGCCGGGAAACACTACCGATCAACGAGGCACTGCGCCGCGCACTGGACCTCGTCGAGGAGGTCCGCCGCGACAGCGAAATGTCGTGGGCGCCGTAGAAGGGGGCAACCAAGGCGCTGTCAGAAAATTGCTTCCGACGTTGACTGCGGGCCACGTACGCTCACAGCGACATTCGGTTCGTCGTCGTTGCCGGCAATCTCAATCTCGCACGGTGCGAAGCACCGGAGGATCTGGGCGTTCGACGTCAGGTGCCGCGTTACGCGCTCGGTACGCAAGGTGGTCTCCCCCGCGGCGAAGGCGGCGGGCAAAAGCAGTTGATCCGCGAGCTTGGCATCCACCGTCGGGCTCGGCTCGCCGTGGCTCAGAAAGGCTGCCAGCGCCTCGCCGACCTCGCGGCCTAGGTCTTCCGCCGCCCGCCCACGCTTGGCAACCGCCTGGTAGGCGGCCATGCCGTGCTGGAAGCGCGCCGCGGCAAGGGCTACACCGCCGGGATTGCGCGCCGGGGGCGCTTGTTCGTGCCGTGTGACGAGCTTGATGTCGCGCGCCCGGCATACGCCCCGGAGGCGCTTTTCCGCCTCGTTCACGCTGCGCTCGCCGACGTGGACGGGCAGGTCACTGTAGTAGCCGAGCACAACCGCCTCCACCAGGGCGCCGCGTTCCATCATCCGCGTGCCGCGCAACCCCGCCTCGCCGAGCGGCTCGAGCGTCGCCACCACCTCGCCGCCCCCCTTGGGAAAGTAGCCCGGGCGAACGAGGTCCAGCGTGAAGCGCAAGCCGAAGCGCGCGCAGGCCGGGCGGTAGGCGGCGTCAAGGTAGTGCACACTCGGCGCATGCTCCACGTGGGTGCCGCCGTGTACGCGAATCCGCGAGCCGGAGGACGCGCGCCTCGCCGACGGCACACACACTTGCGGAGTGCCGGGACGAGGAGCGTTTGCGTCGGTCGGTACGAGCTCAGGAGTCGTCGCGGGTGAGCCCGAGCGCGAACGGCATCGTGCGGTCGCGAATGATGATTTCATCGCGGTCGTTCACGTGAATCACCATGCTGCTGCCGTCCTCGAATTGCAGGGCCACGCGGTTGTCTTCGACTTTGCCGACTTCGAAGGTGCGCGAACGGCGGTCGTCGCCGTCATGAAGAGTCAAGGAAGCTTCGTCGATCGTGATCGAAATCCCGAGCAATTGCTCGAGGAGGTCTTCGTTCACTTGGCCCATGTCCTCGCGCATGGCCTCTTCGAGCAGTTCCCG
>SKZP01000360.1 GCA_007127275.1 Planctomycetota bacterium | reverse complement strand
GTCGCTCTAAAATCCACCCACGGGCCGCAGCCCGTGGGCTTGGGAAATTACGAATCCCAAACGCGACGGGGTTCAGATTGTGCAACGGCAATCTTCCAAACCCACGGGCTTCGCCCGTAGGGCAGCAACGCGTTGCAGCGGCATCAGAATTGGTGGATCACGAAATCCGCGCCACGCCCACCGACGTCGTCGGTGGGTCGTACTCGACATTTTTGATGCCGCCGTATATGCGAGGAGTGGCGCACAGTGGTACCGCGGCTTGCCCGCGGACGGCGCGAGGGTAGAATGCGGGTCGGCCTCGAATGCGAGGATGTACGCTGCACCGATGCAATCGGTGGGTCGCAATTTCGCCCGAGGGGCTTTTATGACCGACACCCACTCTCCCGTCAGCCCGGACGAGGCTTCCGCGTCGGAGGCCAACGTATTGATTGGCCTCGCCGAGGCGCCGGCGAAACTCGTCGCCGAGGTGGTGCGCGACGTGGGGGCGACGCCGCTGGTTGTGAACGACCGCGCAAGCTTGCTGAAAGCCGTCGAAGCACAGCAGCCCGACGTCGCCGTGATTGACGGCTCACCGGGAAACGACTGGGGCGGCGCAGCACTTGGCGGTGTGCTGACGAAAATGTCCCCCGCAACGCGCTTGCTCTACGTCGGCCCCGACGAGCACCGCCTGCGCATCGAGGCGTTGCTCACCGGCGACCTCTATCTTGCCCAGCCGCTGGAGCGCACCTTCCTCGTGCAGGCGCTGCAGACGTTGCTCGTCAAGGCGGGGCTCGGGCGCACCGGCCGCTACCGGCGCTCCAAGCGCGTCGACACCAAGGCCATCAAGACCGCCGCGATGCACCACATGAGTCGCCGCCTCGTCGCCGCGCGACGCACCGGCGAGGTGGCCGAGATTGTCAAAGGGGTGCTCGCCGAGGTGCTGACGTTCGACGCGTTCGCCTTTGCCGCCGCGCCGGAGGATCAGCGGTTGCAACTGCGCTGGTATCTGGACACGCCGCTTGCGCAGCAGTCACTGGATGCCGCACAGGACTCGCTGCTTTCGCAGCATGCGCACGCGCTGGGCACGTTCGACGTCGAGCAAGTGCGCGCGCGGATTTACGGGCCGGTAAAGCCTCAAGAGGCAACGAGCGAGGCGGACGTCGAGCCGTTGTGCGAACACGTCTGGCTGCTGCGGACCGCGAATGACGCCGCCCCGGTCGGCGTTGTCGGACTCTACCGCCACGAGCAATTCGCCCTGCCCGCCCCCGTGGCGGAGTTCGTCGACGAGTTGCTCGAGCTGGCGGCGTTGGCGTTGTCACGAATCAACGCGGCGCGCTTCGAGCAGTTCGACCTGTTGCGCATGATGATTGACTCGCTTTCCGAAGGGCGCTTGTGGATTGAGGCGCGCAACCACCGGATTCTCGCCAACGCCAAGGCGCGCCAGCTTCTCAATCTGCCCGCCGAGGGGCCGATCAAACGAAGCGAGGTGCTGGAGCGCTTCCACGAAACCGGGCTCTACGAGGATTTCTTCGGGCCAATGGGCCGCGGCGAGGGCCACGTCGAGGTGGTGCGCCCGTTGCCGGGCAGCGACGTACCCCAAGAAATCTTCCTCTTTCGTATCCGCAAACGCCTCTACACAATCGGGTTGTTGATCGCCTTCCGCGACGCGGCAGAGTAACCCGCGCCCCCGCGGCGAACACCCCGCAGAAGCGGTTGTTTCTTTCAAGCCCACGGGCTTTGCCCACTTTGCCCGGAAGTCGCACCCGCTTCGGGCTCCGACCCACAGCCGTAGCCTGTGGGCGTGGCAGCGCCATACCCGCAAATTAAGGTCGGCCGTTTCCTACAACCGTTTCTTGACCTCCGATGATCGCGCACACTAGATTGTCAGCGGCATGCGCTTATTCGCCCCTGTCCGGAGCCTGAACAATGCGTCGAACAAAGAGTCGCTACGCTACCGTTGTCGCTGTGCTCGTGCTACTTCTGCTTGCACTCGGCGGCCTCGTGTTTTTGATCGACGGAACGCCGAGCGAGCGGTTGAATGCCGATCAAGTCGGGTCGTCGGAGCGTGAGCGCGAATCCCAAGAGTCGCCCGATGACGCAGACGAGGAGAGCGACGTTGCTCGACGCTCCAACGAGCCCGAAAAGGAAAATGCGGACGGCCGAGCGGTTCGCACCGATGAGCGGTCCAGCGACGAGGCGCATCAGCAATCAACCGACGACAAGCCGCAGGCGTCAGCGCCGCAGCATGCCGAGGAAGCGCTCAAGGCCGGCATTCGTGGCAAAGTCGTCGACCCGGATAGCCGGCCCCTGCAGGACATTACGGTACGCTTGGAGATTGCCTGGGGTGACTCGTTTATGACGTCTTCGGTCGAGGCCACAGACGAGCAAGGGCGTTTCTTCTTCGAGTCTCCTCGGGCGTCTACCTATCGCCTCGTCGCTTCCACAACGGCTGAGCCGATCGAGGTGGAGTACGAAGAGGGGCAGTTGGTCGATGTTGGCCGCATCGTCGTCGAATCGGTCGAATGGATCGAGGGCATCGTCTACACCCCGCGTGGCGAGCCAGCCCATAACGCCGAAGTACGGCTTACATGGTTCGTGCAGGTATCGGAATCCGCCCGGAGCTCACAAGTTGTGACAAGGACGACCGACGACGAGGGGCGCTTTCGCGCGGATGTGCTCTCGGAGCAACGCCGGCTAGCGGCCAGGGCGGGCCACGAACAGTACCGCGACAGCGATTCGGTAACGCTAGACCTTGCAGAAAGCGGGTTCCCGGCGTTCGAGCTGCACTTGCGGTGGTCGCTATCCCTGGAGGTAACGGTAGTCGACAACTTCGGCGAAGCGGTGCACGAGGCAACCGTTACCCCCAGCGTAAGTTCGCCGCGACGCGAGTTACCCAGCAAGCAAACAGACGGCGCGGGACAAGTCCGCTTCGACTCGCTCCCAGCGGAAAGGGTGCGCGTGCAGGTTGCCCGCGAGGGATACGCGGAAAGCAATTGGAACACCGTGCGCATCAATCCCGAGAACCTTCCGGCGCACCACACGATCGTTATCCAACCTACCGCAAGTCTGCGAGGTCGCGTCGTCGACACACACGGCAACCCCATGGCGGGAGAAAAAGTCACCCTCTACGGCACAAGACGTGACGTCGAAACCGACGACGATGGCACCTTCCGTTTTCGTGCGCGTGGCCCCTATGTGCGGGTACAGGTCCGCATGCAGACGTTCGGACCCTTCGGCGTGCGACGCGGCAGAGTCACCGACGTCGGCGACCTGGTCATCGATACCGCAATGGGTACCCTCGTTGCCCGAGTCACCGACGGTCAAGGCGAGCCGGTGGAGGAGGCCTCCGTGTTCGCGTCCGAGGTTCGAGAGCGCGCCCGCACGGACGAAAACGGCCGGGCCGAGCTGGAACTGTACGTCGGCACGCATTCCATTCGGGTGGGCAAGCGAGGGTACGCCGGCCACCACGAAACCGTTGGGGTGCGCGGCGACGAGCGCACCGAGATTGAGGTCGTGCTCTCCGGGTTGGGCCGAGTCGAGATCGCGGTACAGGATCGAACGGGCGAGCCGGTATCGAATACGTCCTTCACCATCGTGCGCGAAGATGGACGGTCGGTTGGCTTTATGACCGGATGGATTCAACGACAGCACATCGACGATGAGGGGCTCGTGGCGCGGGACTTGCCCGGGGGCCGATATCGCTTGCGGTCGACTCGGCTTGCCGAAGAGTCGCAAGAGTGGTTCGAGATCGTGGAAGGAGAGACTGTCCACCGTGTCGCGATGATCGAGGAGCAACCGACGAGCACCGTGCGGTTGCACATTCTCGATAGCAATGGCGAGCCGCTGCGCGGGGTACCGGTGGTGCTGCGCTCGCGGTCACCGGTGGGTAGCCGCATCCCCCGGACGGACGATCGTGGCTGGGTTTCCTTCGAGGTGCGGCGCGCGAATCGGATGTATGAGACGCGAATCTAT
>SKZP01000422.1 GCA_007127275.1 Planctomycetota bacterium | reverse complement strand
CAGGGGATGGCGAACGCGACGGCCCGCCGCGAGTCAGCCTAAGCATGCGCCACCGCGTGGTACGCAACGTCTCCTCCATCTCACGTCTTGCCGTACAGTGGCGCCCCTCGGATGTCTACTTTATGCGCGTTGCCGCGGAATACGACTTCGAGCAGGAGACCATCCGCAACGCCAGCTTCGAAATGAGCCGCCACTTTCAGGAGTTTTCGCTCACCGTGCGCGTCCGCCGCGACTTCGTCCGCGAGGACACGTCCTTCTTCTTCACCTTCCGGCCCAGCATCCTTTTCGAGTAAGCGGACGCGCCGGACGAAAACGGACGCTCCCAAAACGAAGCAAACCGCGCAACAGCCGTGTGCGCTGCCTCGCGGTTGCCGTTCTGCGAGTTTCCGTACCTGGGCTCGAAACCCGGCCGTGCGGCTCAATACCCTTGCTGCGACTCGCGCAACGCCTTGCGCAGTGCGCGCACGCGCTCCTTTTGCTTGCGGCGCTTGCGCTCCGAGGGCTTCTCGTAATAATTGTGCTTGCGGATCTCCTTCGAGATCCCTTCGGTGGCCATCTTGCGCTTCAACTGCTTGAGCGCCTTATCAATGTTGACCCCTTTCGAAATGTTGATCTTCAACGCCAAGACTTTCTCCTCTAAGGTCTGATCCGTATGTAAGCGCCGGCACGAGCCGTTCGCCGCGCGGTTACCCGAGCCAAGCATCCGTGACGGCTTTCGCGGCGCGAATTACAGCAACAAACCGGCTCCCGGTCAAGCCGTGACCCGCGAAGCGTTGGATTCGGCCTAGTGTTGTGCGTGACAAGCTCTCACGCAGCTCTGCCGGAAAGGCGGGCCGGGGACGCAAGTCCACCGAGTCCGCGCGCGTTCAAAGCGAATTGGGCTCGGGGGGGGCTTTCGTCCCCCGCTCGCCTCGGAACGCATCTGGGATACTTCCAGCCGCACTCATGCGCCAAGTGCGCAGATTCCGGACGAACCAAAGATTCACTTGCAGCTCCGTACCCGAAAAATCATCCGGTGCCGCATTGTTCCGTTTGACCTGGCGAGGGATGATGCGTCGCAAGCGGTGCGCGCGCATCTCGTGCGTCGCGCCGGTACCCTGTGGACCGACTCGGAGAGGAGTGCGTCAACATGCCCCACCCCTGGCACGACATTCCGAACAACGTCGGCGACGGCGACAGCCCCAGCTTCCATGTCGTCACTGAGATTGCCAAGGGAGGCAAGCTCAAGTACGAACTCGACAAGCCCAGCGGCATGCTGCGGGTCGACCGTCCGCTGTTCAGCTCGGTGGTCTACCCGGCGAACTACGGTTTTCTCCCGCGCAGCTACTGCGAAGACGGCGACCCGCTCGACGTGCTCGTCCTCGGCGCCGAGCCCATTGTGCCGTTGACCATTGTGACCGCCCGAGCCATTGGGGTGATTCACCTGTTGGATGAGGGAGAGTTGGACGACAAGATTGTCGCAGTTCAGGTCGCCGACCCGGAGTTCGAAGAGTTCACCGAGATTGATCAGCTGCCGACGCACCGGATGCGCGAGATCCGCCGCTTTTTCGAGGACTACAAAGTCCTCGAGGAGAAGGAAGTGAAGATTGAGCGGCACGGCGACGCCGCCGAGGCCGTGCAAGCGATTCGCGACTCCATTGAGTTGTACCGCCGGGAAGAAAACCGACTGCGCGGTTGGATGTGAGTCACGCCACGGTTGCGCGGACACGTTTTTACGGCACGCAGGTGGCGGACAGGTGCCGGCATGCCGAGTCCGACGTCCCCGCGAATGAGCCAGAGAAAAGCCTCGCGTACCGTCACACGGCGTTTTGCACGCCCGAGGTGTAGCCCCGCAAACGTGTGCGGTTCCGTTGCCCCGCGAATGGACGCGCGGAATGCTGGCGCCGAAGCCGCTCGGCACGCTAAACTTGCATGTGCCCTCATTCCCCCGGCGCCATTTCATACTTCCCCCGCCCAGAACCTGCACGTATGGGCACGAGGAACGGTTTGTCACCGCGGCAACACACACTCCGAAGCTGGCCTTTGCATGCGCCGTTGTTGTTGGCGCTCGCACTCGTGGTTGGTCTCGCGGCCGTCGGCTGTGCGCCCCGAGACGTTGACGGCAATGCCGACGGAAACGACCCGCAGGGCAACGAAGCGAATGCGAACGAGGTACCCGCGCAAGACGAGTCCGACGGCGACAACGACGAAAAACCGACCGAGCCGCCGGATCCGTACCGCGTGGAGTCCGTGGCCTTGAGCGGGGAGCGCGGATTCGCGTGGCGAATGCCGGGCATTGGCGTGCAGCTGGAGGTGCACTTGGCCCCGGCCCCGAATTCTCGACTCGACTTGTTGCGTGACGAGTCCGAGGTGCGAGAGGCGGCGACGCAGGCGACTCGCGAAGCCGTTACCGAGCGCCTTGTCGAGACGTGGGAATCCATTCTCGGGTGGGTTGCCGAGCAAGTACCGGCGGCAAAGGTCGCCCCGAGCTTGCCTGAGCACGACGCGGCCTTCACGTTGATCTTGCACGAACACGCACATGAGCAGACGCCGTTGCCCGAGGGTGCGTGGCTGCTCGAGTTCGAACGCTTTGCCGAGCCGGGCATCCTCGAAGAGATGTTGTGGCGCGAGACCTTGCCCGGAGTGCCTGCCGCGCTAGCCTTCGGCCTCTCGCGTCTCTCTCCCCAGCAGTCGACGGGCGAGGCCGCGTGGCTCACTCGCGAATACGCCTGGATTTGGGCGAGCCAATTCGGCATTCACCACGACGACCTTGTCGAGGTTGCACCGTTGATGCGCGGAGTGACAGCGCATACGGAGCTTAACGCACTCGAGCGTTGGCAACTCGTCGACTTCGTTGCCTACTTGCTGGGGCAGGCCGGCTTCGAACTGCTCGGCACCTTCGACGAGCGAGCGGAAGAGGTGGACTGGGAGAAGTGGCAGCGACGCTGGCGAGAGGACCGGCTGGAGTGGGGGGACGACCCTCGCGAGGAGCCGCACCTCGAGGCGCTTTGGCGACTCGAGCACAACGAGGTCGACGAGGCGTTCGCCCGGATTCCACGGCCCTTGCCAGCGCAGACGTTGCGTACCGAGCGCCGGGCCGTGGTTCACGAAGGTTTGGGTCGCCTTGCCTTTCTGGTGGGAGATGCGCGCTTTTGCCGCTTGTGGTTGACCGAGGTGTTGTTACGAGACGCGCACAACCGCGTGCTGATGCGGCCGGACGGGCCCCTTCCGCCGGCCCAGCTTGTGCCGGTCGTTGATGTGCCGCTGGAGGCGGTCGCGGGCGCGGCGTTCGACGAGGGAGCCGCGGCGGAGCGAGCCGCGGCTGTGTTGCTCGAGGCGGGTCGCCCAGAGCTTGCGCTCTTGATGCACGCCATACTTGACCTAGTCGACGGCTCGCCGCAGGACGCACAGGCGCTTGCGCGTCTCGAACGCTGGGCCGAGGCCCCCTACGGCGACGCCGCACTCGCTGAGTTTGCGCACGCTTGGGCGGAGAGCGAGGCGGGCGAAACGTCCGCCGCCGACGAGCGCGCCGCTGCGCTGCCGGAGCCGTATGCGAGCGCCTGGCGCGCCCGCTGACACCCCCCTGAGTAGTGGTGCCACGCTCCCAGCCAGGATTATTCAACAAGACGCGCGCGCGGCCAACGTAGTTGGTCACGCAGTGACTGCCGCGACTGGTTGGATGAGCAACTGGTGCCGGACAAACCACGGACGCTCGTCGCCCAAGCCGGACGGTCGGCTCACGATCGTGCAGACTCGGGTGGTGGTTTTTTTCCGTTTGGAGTAAAAGCATTGCTGGGGTACGGCAGGGGGTATTTGCAAATGTCCTGCATTGCTGAATCCCCGAACCTCATGGGCTTGCGAGGTGTTTGATGTCCGGCGCCTCCATAACCACCCCTTCCAGAACAATCTAACAGCGTCCACCGCTCACACGCGAGCCCGCCACACCGGCGGGCTCGTTTGCTTTTGAGACGGTTGTG
>SKZP01000156.1 GCA_007127275.1 Planctomycetota bacterium | reverse complement strand
TGACCCACGGGCCGCAGCCCGTGGGCTTGTTCCCAAGGTTTCCCCGTCTGCGGTATGCATGGCGCCGCTGTCGCCTACTTGCGACGTCGTGCGTCGCGGTGCTATAACCACGCGCGTATCCCCCTCGTAGAGCTCATACCCACGGACGGAGGTCGTCAACGACGCGCAGCGCGGAATTTGCCCCGCTACGCATCTTCCCGGCTCCACCCGTTACGTGCTCGCCGACCGCATGATGGGTCACTGTCCGTCATTCAGGGGGAAATCCGCCGCCGTGACGAACCATTTACGGGCACGTGCGTACACGAACGCAACCCCTTCCCGTGACTCGCACACTGCCTCGTGCAGTCACATGTTGTCGAGTCGCAACCGTATACAAGCCGACAGTCGTGGATGGGAGTGCCCTCTCCGGCGCGGTGAAAGCGAAGGCCCGCTGCGTGCGCCGAGCACCACCGGGCGCTGGCTAGCCGGCTTGCGTGCCGACTGTGTGCATGGCCGAACGAAACCCACAACGCGCAGCGTGGCGAGCGCGACGGACTGACGAACACGACGAGGACGCCGACTATGGACGCAACGGTCATCCAGTGCACCATTTGCTCGAGCAAGATGAAGCTGCCGCCGACGCACTTCGGCAAGAAGCTCAAGTGCCCGAAGTGCCAGGCGATTCTCGTCACCACCGCCGAAGGAAAGCTCGCCAAGGCGATCTCCGCCGAGCAGGCCCAGGCGGCCCAGGCGGCGAAGCAGCAACAGGCCGGTGCGGGCGGGCAAGCGAACGCGGCCACCGCAAAGTCGCCGCAGCAAAAGCCCGCGGCTGCACAAGCGCCAAAGGCCGCCGCGCAAAGTCCCGCACAAGCGAAAGCGGCAACACAAAAGGCGCCCGCCCAGCCGGGCAAACCCGCCGCGGCGAAGATGCAGCAGCCCCCGGCCAAACCGGCCGCCGCAACGAAAGAGGCGGCCAAGCCGGCCGCCACGGCGAAAAAGGGAGAAGCCAAACCGGCCGCGAAAAAAGGTGAGGGGGCAGCCGGCGGCAAGGGCAAGCTCGTCATGGCCAAGGCGGCGCCGAAGAAAAAGAAGGCCGCCGGCGTTCGGGTCGACAAGGAAAAGATCGGCGGAATCAAGCGCCGCTCGGTCAAGGACCGCGTCGAGGCGCTCGACCATGACAAGGACACCTCGCGTATCATCGGCCTGATTGCCACCGTAGGGATTCTCCTTTCCGTGGCCGGCACCGTCGCCTGGTTCATCTTCTTCAATGACCCGGGGGAGGACGAGGGTGACCCGTTCGACAATATCGTCCTCGCCGAACAGCCGGAGTTGACCGAGTCGCGAACGTTCGACTTCCGCCACGACGGAGAGCTGGTCACCGTCCAAATCTACGAGCGCAACACCGACGGGATGGAATTCGTCAGAATTCCCGCGGGCACCTACACAATCGGCGGCGGGGTGGAAAGCAATGAGCAACCCGAAGTCGAAGTTACCGTGCCGGAGTTCTACATCGGCTACAACGAAGTCTCGGCGCGCCAATATCGCGAGTTCACCCGCCACATGCAGAACATGTCCAGCGAAAGCGCCGACGCCCGCAACGAGATCGAAGCATGGGGGCGTCGCGCCCCCGGCTACGCCAGGGAACTCGAGGCGAAGATCATTCACCACAACCGCCGAGTCTACAACCACCCATTCGACGAAAGTTCGTCAACCCCGTCCAACTTCGGCTCCGACGATCAGGCGGCACACAACCTGACTTGGTACGAGGCCTTCCGCTATCAGATTTGGGCCAATGGCATGCGCCCCGAGTACGGCATCCTACCGACCGAGGTGGACTGGGAGGTTGCCGCCCGGGGTACACGGGGGAGCATCTATCCGTGGGGGGATTCGGTCGATGACTTGGCTCGGCAAGAACAAGACGGGCTTAGGTTCGCCGAGATGCGCGCCGAAGACCGGGCCGACTTCCTACAGGAACGGTACGGCCGAATCGAAGCCGGCGTCGCACAAGTCGCCGCCTCCGGTGCCTCCCAGCCTCCGCCCAACGGCTTCGGCATTCGGAACATGTTCGGAAACGCCGCCGAGTACACCTGGGATCTCTTTTCACCAGGGCTCTACAGGTATGTGCGCGACATCAATGAGCCGGAGTTTCGCGCCTTCGGCTCCACCGGCGGACTCGAGACGTTCCGCGAGTACGGAGCCCTTCCTCCGCGCCGTACGCTGCGTGCCTCGTCGGTCGGGATCCAACGGGAGCAACTCACCGGCAGTCGCTTCACGAACCGCGTCGCTACCGCGCCGGATGACGCCGGAAACGATGAAACGGTAAACGAGAACACCGTCGGCTTCCGGGCCGTCTTTTACCCAGACGGCGGCGCCCCCTACGGCGAAGAATTGCAGGCGCTGATCGATCTCTTCGAGTTCCGCCGGGAGATGCCCGACTATGAAGCCGAAGACGACGACGGCGAGCCGACGTGGACGCCCGAGGCGGAGCGCGAGCGCCGTCAGACGTTCGAAGAGGAAATCCGCGAGCGACTTCGCCACTACGACGAGGCCTTGAACTAGCTCAGGGGGATGCTACGCTGCTGCCGAGCACGCGCAAGCCGCAAGAGAGTAGCAACAGCCGACTCCTGCGCCGCGCACGTTCGGTTTGACACCTTGCACCATGCCCATTGCCATGACTCCGAATCGTCTCGCCGGTGGCACCGCACTCGTATTGTTCGCGGGCTTGTTCCTCGGCCTCGCCGTGGCCAGCGACGCATCCACCGTGGGCGAGTCCCGCAACGACGACGCAGCCTCGCAGCCCGCCGAGTCGCCGCTCCCCGTGCGCAGCGAGGCGGGGGCGAGCGTACCCGTCAACACCAGCGAGGACAACCACGACCGCGAAGCGACGGTGACGCGCCTGCGCTACGAGGCTCCGGTATTTCCCGTATCGCTGCGCTTCACCGGCACAAGCCGCAGCACCGTGCGTATCGACGCCGGCCGCAAGCCGCAGACGCTTAACCCGCGCGTGAGCGCAACCTCCGACGTCGAAGTACGCCCGCTCGGCCGCGACGAAGGCCGCAACCGCGTCGGCTTTGCCATCCTCGGCCTGTCCTTTCACTACCGTGATGAGAAACACAGCCTCGCATTCTCCCTCGGCGAAGGCCGCGGACCCGAGGGGGAAGACGGACTTTCCACCTCCGTCGACGGGGTTGCCGACCAGCCGATCCCCGAGCTCGACTGGGGCGGCGGCGCAACCGAGTTGCCCCCGAGCTTCGGCGAGATTGTCGCAACCGGCCGCTTGAGCCGCAGTGCCGGTCTGCAAAACATCGCCAACCGTCTCCCCGATGCGGCCCAGGCAGTCGTCGACGAGACGGACGACGCCCGGGCATCGCTGCTGGTGTACCAAAGCCCTGCCGAGGTGGCGGCGCTCTATTTCCTGCCGCTGCCGAGTGCCTCACTGGAATCGTTGGCCGACGAAGAGGGCAAGGCAACCTGGAGGGCAACGGTATCGCTGCCGCCGCTCTACGGTGAAGACGCTCGCGACGTGGAACTACGTTTCCGCGCGGACACAGGCACAATCGCGAACGACGATTGGATCAACGTCACCTTCGAGCCGGCCGACGAATCCGCCCTTCCCGAGGGCCAAACGCTAACGGGACGCATGACCATAAACCACAGCGAGCCGGACGAACCGCACACGGTCGCCTACAAGTTGTCGCACAAGCACGCCGACGAACACCACGAAACGACCTGGCGAATCGCTCCCCACTAACCGAGCACCAAGGCACCACGCGCGCCCGTAGCTCAGCAGGATAGAGCGGCGGTTTCCTAAACCGCAGGCCGGTGGTTCGAGTCCACCCGGGCGTATTAGGGCCCCTTGCGCAGGTGATTGCTGCGCGGCAAGGCGCCGTTGGAGTAACGGCCACCTTCGGGATCGCGTAGTCCCATGGATCGCTTGTTTTCGGTGAGAACTCAAACCTGTTTCCTGTCAGACATGA
>SKZP01000561.1 GCA_007127275.1 Planctomycetota bacterium | reverse complement strand
CGACATTGAAGCTGTTTCTCCTCGTCGCCGAGGCTTTCGAATACGACCTTGAAACCGAGCTCTTTCCCGACGGGCTGGATGCGGAGCTTGTTGCGCGCGTCCGGCCGAGCGACGACGCCTACGTCACCGGTATCGGCCGCGAGCTGCTCCCGGCGGTGGCGCAGCGCCAAACCGGCTGGGGGGAGTTCGCCCGCGGGGACCTTGCCGATCATATTCGCGCCCATATTCGCTCCATGCTCGACGGCATGGCGGAGATACGCTTCGAATTCGTCACCGACCTGATTGCCCGCCAAGAGTTGGCGGAGATTGTCGGCGAGGCGAACCGGCGGCTGTTCAAGCTCGACGACATGCGCAACGAACTGGCCGACTGGATGCGCACGAGCCGCAACGGAGCCACCGACGGCCTGCCTGTCGAGGCGCTGGAGCTTGGGCCGTTTCGCACGGCGGCGACCGTGCGCAAAAAGCCGGAACTCGGCGAGCGGATTGCCGAGCGTGAACGGGAGCACCTGCTCAATGCGCCGCTCGTGCTCGTCGTCGGTACCGAGGAGGACAAGCCCGAGTTGTGGCCCGCCGTCGGTGGCGCCTGGGTGGTGACCGAGTTGATTGCCACGCAGCACCATCTGCGCAGTGCCGTCGTGCATGCGCCGTTGTTGCTTCGCGAGGCGCGCGCGCAGGTACAGGAGAGCCTCTACGACGAAACCATTGTGCCGCAACAGATTTGCCGCTTTGGCTACGCGCCGCCGTTGGTGCCGGAACCACGGCGCACGCTGGAGCAGGGCTTGCTGCTTGAGTAGCATCCGCGGGGGCAGGTGCCTTCCATACCCCCACGAGAACAGGCCGTATGACGACGACCCACGAGGCGGATTCGCAAGCCCCGGAGCCACAACCCGAGCCGGCCGCGCCGGAGCCCGCGAAGCCGCCGCAAGAACAACGGTTGAAGCGGGAACTCAAGCTCGGCAACGCGACAATGCTGGGGCTCGGCTCCATCCTCGGCACCGGCGTCTTCGTCAGCCTCGGCCTCGCCGCGGGGGTCGCCGGCACCGCGGTACTGCTCGCCGTGCTGATTGCCGGGGCCCTGGCGCTGTGCAACGCGCTCAACAGTGCGCAACTCGCCGCAAGTCATCCCGTCAGTGGCGGCACCTACGAATACGGCTACGTCTACCTCGCGCCGGGCTTCGGCTTCGCCGCCGGCTGGCTCTTCCTTTGCGCCAAAGCCGCCTCGGCGGCGACCGCCGCGTTGGGCGTCGCCGGCTACCTCGTCGCCGTCTTCGCACTGGAGGAGCGCGTGCATGTGCCGCTTGCGCTTGCCGGCGTCGCGGCCATCACGGTGCTGGTGTTATCCGGCATTCGCCGCTCGGCGACGGTGAATACCGTGGTCGTCGGTGTCACGCTGATTGCGCTGGGTGCCTTCGTCGGTGCGCTGTTGCCGACAGCGCTTGCCAACGCACCGGAACGCTTCGCGCAGTTTTGGCCGGTCACCGACGCCGAGGCCGGCACGAGCGACCCGGTGCTCGTCGGTGGACTTGTGCTGCATGCCGCGGCACTCGTCTTCGTCGCCTTTACCGGCTACGGCCGGCTGGCGACGCTCGGCGAAGAGGTGCACGAGCCGGAAAAGACAATCCCGCGCGCCATCTGGATCACTCTTACGGTGTCGCTGTTGATTTACGTCGCCGTGGCCTTTGTGGCCGTCGCCCTCATTGGCGGGGCGATGTATGCGGACGTCACGGAGCGCACCGCCGCGCCGCTGGAGGTGATTGCGCGCATGGCCGAGATGCGGTGGCTCGGGAAGCTGCTTGCCTTGGGGGCGCTGACAGCGATGCTCGGGGTGTTGCTCAACCTTGTGCTCGGCCTCTCGCGCATGGCGGTCGCCATGGGCCGCCGGCGCGACCTGCCGGCGATGCTCGCGCGGCTCGACCGCAGTGAGCGCACGCCGGTCTGGGCAGTACTGTTCGTCGCCGCCGGGATTGTCGTGCTGGTATTGCTGGGGGACATTCGCCTGGCCTGGAGCTTCAGTGCGGTGAGCGTGCTGCTCTACTACGCCATCACGAACATGGCGGCGCTCGCACTGCCGCGAGAAAAGCGGCGCTACCCCGCCTTCGTCGCCGTGCTCGGCCTTTTCGGTTGCCTTGCCCTCGCCGCCTTCGTCGAGTGGGAGTACGGCGCCGTCGCACTTACCGTGTTGCTTGCCGGCTTCCTCCTGCGTGCCGTTGTCCGCCTGACTACCCGACGCAACGCTTGACGAACCGGGCGAGGCGAGCCGAGGGTGCGAGCCCGAATGCGAATATCTCGGTGATTGGCAGTCCCTTTAAGCCCACTGATGGGGCCAGCGGGCTCCCTTCCTCTACCGTGTGGAGACAATGAGTTTGGTGCAGACAAAAGCGAGGACGAAACCACGAACGTAGAAACGGCCGGCCCCAAGCATCTGGGGTGCGCGTGTACGAACTGACTTCGCTCGCGGCTCGCCGCGTTTTGATGCGCGGGGTGCGAAGGATGGCGGGTCAGCGGCCGGCGGCTTGGGACTCGGTGACGTTCCAGCCTCTTGCGAAGTGTGCGTGGGAGGTTGCGTCTCGGGGGCGCGGCCTCCGTTCGTGGTGGTTCACGGGCGTTTGGCGGGGCTCGTCCGAGGGTTTGCCTTCGCCAAGGATGTGCCCGGAGAGGGCGAGGCACACCTACACAGCGTTTCTCTTGCCCGGGCCGCGCGATATACTGTCAGCCCCGACGAGGTATACGGGTTTCCGGGATGGAAAGGCGGAGCGCAATGCGAGAAATCTTGGAACACGCCGGGCTTGCACGACGACCGGGTATGCGCTTCTTCGTAGCACTGCTTGTAGGGCTGGCCACTGCGGGGGTCGCCTGTGGTGATTCGCGCAATGACCGGCGCGAGGTGCGAGACCAAGACAGGAATGATCGAGGCTCGCACGCCGACGTCGACGAAACGGAGAAAGCGGAAGACGAGCCGGAAGAGCCGCAGGAACTCGATTATGAAGGAATGCGCGACCCGCTGCTCGCTAGTCACGTGAGTCACTGGGGCCCGGCGGTGAACATTCTTTTCCGGATGACCGACATCCTGCGCAAGCAGCATTTCTTACCGGATGAGCGCAAGGTGAATCCAACGGCCCCGGTGAATGGCCATCAACTCTTGCAAGAGATTGGCATGTCCATGCGGGCCTTCCGCCGCTACATGGGCGAGTCGAGCGAGTTCGAGCCGGACGACTTCGAGCTCGAGTCGTTCCAGTCCACCGCACGCTTCGCCTTTCGCGTCCGGCACCGGCCCAGTGACGAGTCCATCTTTTTTGAAACCGACTCGACCAACGTCCTCCGCTTCGACTTGCCGCGGGGGCTCGAAGAGGCGAAGCGGCGCGCGCGGGAGTCGATGCATCCGGGCTTCGACTGGATCAAGACCGCATTCGGTCGCGAACAGTTGCAACGCAGCCGTTTCGCCGTGCAGGCCCATCTCGTCAGGGTCATCAACGACGACCGCACGTTGCGCATTGACGGTCCCGGACCCATGAGTGAGGTTTGGGAGAGTACCGGCTCCCGCCACGTCGCCGAATCCCCCTACTTCGATCCCCAGCAGTTCCAGCTTGTCGAGTTCGACAATGAAACGTTCGAGTTCGTCATTTTCTTGAGGTCCATGCCGCAACGGGAGTCGTTCCCGTCACGGCGCACGGAGCTCAAGGTTCACGCCGATTCGTATTGGTGGGGGGGAGAGCCGCCGGTGGTCACGGGCAACGACAACGAGAGCACGCGGCCTGTCGACGACGACGCGGAGAACCTACCCGAGCCGGAGCCCGGCAACGACGGCGACACCGAGCCGATTCCGGACGACTTGCCCGAGCCGGTGGTCTGGATCGAGGTAACCGGCGAACTCGTCGAAAGCGACTACTGGCCCGAGGACTTCGAATTCGACGGAGATGCTATCGCCGAGGCGATTGCCGCGAAGTTGGAGGAGTCCGGCTACGAGATT
>SKZP01000237.1 GCA_007127275.1 Planctomycetota bacterium | reverse complement strand
CGTCGCAGATGGTTGTGGCGGTCGCGCTCCCGTTCTAGAATCCGCGCCGGTTACTCCCGACGAGTGTGAACGTCTCCCCGGCCCCAAAGAAAACGAGCGAAATCCATGTCCGAAGAACGTACGCTCCTGATTGTCAAACCGGATGCCATGCAGCGCGGCCTCGCCGGCCAAATCATCAGCCGCTTCGAGCAGCGTGGCTTCTACATTGTCGGCTGCAAGTTGATGCAGATTACACAGGAACTCGCTGCGCAACACTACGGCGAGCACAAAGACAAGCCGTTCTATGCGGGCCTCGTCAAGTTCATGACCAGCGGTCCGGTGATTGCGCTTGTCGTCGAGGGGCCGCGTGTCGTCGAAACGGCGCGAACCATGATGGGCAAGACGTTCGCATATGACGCGCAACCGGGCACCATCCGTGGGGACTACGGTGCGTCAAAAGGGTTCAACCTCATCCACGGCAGCGACTCCTCGGCCTCTGCGAAGCGGGAGGTCGAATTGTTCTTTAAGCCGGAAGAGATTCTCGAGTGGACGCCAGCGAACCGGGGCTGGCTGTTCAATGACGAGGATTTGGGCGCGACCAGCGAGTAACTCGTTTTGTGGAGGGTCGTGAAGCGTGGTTTCAGTGAGGGGCGAAAGGTGAATCTGGCTCTCGAACACAGAGAACCCGGAGTGGAGGGGGGAGGAGAGAAGAGAGTGAGGAGTGGAACGTAGGAATACGTGAAGCGCCGGACGTTATTGCGCGGCGCGGCCGAACGAACGGTATCCCCACTCCGCACGCTTTTCTTCTCTCTCCTTTTCTCACTCCCTCTCGTGTCCTCCGTGTAAGAGGCCCGTATTTCGCTCGGCATTCATCCACGCGAATTCCCCCTTACTCCGTATTTTCTCTTCCCTCTTCCTCGCGTTGTCTTTCTTCACCGCACGTATGCACCGCCGCGCATATCTCACGCTTACCGTGTGCGTCTCCGCGCTCGCCCTGCTACCTGCGCTCGCCTCCGCCGGGCAGGCGCGGGAGGGCGAACTTGCTCCCTCGCTCGAGCTACCGGCTGTGCCGTGGCTTGACCCGCTTGCACAGATGCCGGCCTCGACTCGCGCAGAGGAGATGTGGTTCGTTGCCCCCTCGCGCGGCGCAGTGCAACGGAAGTCGGACATTTTCCTCGACGTCTACGGCGCCTTCGCCATTGGCCTCGGCGGCTGGCAGGACCGCGCCTTCACCGCGACCGACCCGGACGCCGGCACCTACGAGGGAGAGCAGCTCTCCTTCCTGCAAGGATTTGTCGGCAACGTCTCCGTCGGTGTGCGAGCCGCCGAAGGGATTGCGCCTTTGTTGCGCCTCTCGGTGGGCGGGGGCCGGCACAGCTACTCCCAGCCCGGTCGCGGTCCGGAGGGGGACACCGGCTACGACCCCGAGAGCAACCGCCGTGTCACCGCCGTCTTCGGCCGCTTCAGCGTCGGCCTTGGGCTGCACTTCGAGGCGCATGTCTCAACCACCGTCAGCCTTTTCGCCAACGTCGGCGTTCTCTTCGCTTTTCCCTTTGAGGAGTCGTGGCGCTTTCGTCGCAGCGACCCAAGCGGAGCGCAAGAGTTCCGAACGCGTTACGAACTCGGTCTCGGAGGTTTTGGCGACGGCGGCCTGCTGATCTGGGCGAGCCCGCAGTTCGCCTTTCGCCTCGGCGTCTTCCTGGAAGGGGTCAGCACCTCGTTCGAGCGGCAACGGTGGGAGAGCGGCAGCGGCGCCTACGCCGACGAGCCCAGCGGCACCATCCGTTTCGAGAACGGCGACTTCGCCGACGAAGCCGAGTTCGACGACGACGGCACCCGTCGCGTGCACAAATCAAGCCCGCTCGGCTTCGAGGGAGCCGTTGGCGCCTGGGGCTTCACCCTGGGCCTGCAAGTGTGGTTCTGAAACCTCCCCGCGCAAGCCGAGGGGGCTGTCGCGTGACGCGGCCCTGCGAATCACGCCGCACGTCGTACCGAGAAGGATGGCGCACGATATGAAGGGGAATCAACACCGTTTGTTCATTGCCCTGCCGCTCTCCGACGGGGTGAGAAACAACCTGCAGAAGGTGCAAGAAGAGCTCGGCGAGTCCCTCTCCGGGTTCCGCTGGCTACGGCCGGAGGGGATGCATCTGACGCTGCGCTTCATTGGCGAAGTCGGCCTCGAAGATGTGTCCGACGTGTGTCGGCTCGCCGAGGAAGCGGTCGAAGAAGTCGAGCCGTTCGGTTTTGAACTGCGCGGGCTCGGGGCATTTCCGGCGCCGCAGCGGCCGAAGGTTCTCTGGGTCGGCGTGAGTGGCGAGGTGGATCCGTTGCATACCATGGCCGTGCGACTCGAAGAGGCCGTCCGCCAGCTCGGATTGCGCCCGGAGCCGAAGCCGTTTCGCCCGCACATCACCATTGCCCGCGCCGCCACGGGACGCAGTCCCGGCAGTGGCCGCGGCGCGAAAGCATCTGTTGAGACGCTCGTCGAGCAGTGGCAGCGCCGCCAGCACGGCAAAGTTTTCGTGCGCGAAGTCGTCACCTACCGCTCGAACCTGCGCGGCGACGGCCCCCAATACGAACGCCTCGCCACCGCTCATCTGGGGTGACGCCAACCGGCCGCCACCGCTGCAATCTGTTTGAGATGCAGGTCGGAATGTCGAGCGTAGCGAGCGAAGACTATGCAAGGCGAAAAAAGTGAGCAGCACCTTAGCGGCTTTGCCGCGTCAAGCCGTGCCACCGACGACAACGAAGCAGAGCCGAGCGTAGCAGCTCACGTTGGGAAATTCTTTCCTCGCAGCCCCAACGCACCGAAACCCCTTGTCAAATGGGATTCGTAATAAGCCCACGGGCTGCGGCCCGTGGGGCGCTCTGGAATCCACCCACGGGCCGCAGCCCGTGGGCTCGGCAAATTACGAATCCCAAACGCGACGGGGTTTAGCGTAGCGGCACCAGCTGTGCGAATGCCGCGAAAATGTCGAAGCGTTCGTCCCTCACAGTCCAAATACAGCGTTAAGGAAACGTGGCCGCGGCGCGACGAGGGGGAGGTGCGTCGGGTACACTGGTGGGCCACCGCAGCGAGTCGGTGGCTTCGCAGCGCAACTGCGCGAGGGTGCTCGCGAACCGAGGAGCGGAAGGTCATGCGCGTCAAACTCATTCTTCGTGTCGGAATTGGCTTGTTGATTTGGATGGTGGTTGGCGTTCACCTCGTCCAGGTTTGGGCAGGCAGCCAAGAGGAGCGCCCGGAGGCGGTGCGCCAGTTGCAGGCGTACTTTTTCGAGGATCACTTCGAAATTGTGTTGCAGTTCGACCGCGAACTGTGGCGTCCCAAGGTCGGCGACCCAATTATTGCGGATACCGTCAATGAGCAGGGCTACCGCGACCTGCAAACCATTGGCGAAGTGCGCGAGATTGTGCCGCTCGAGAACGGCTCAACGGAGCTTGTTTGCTGGATTTTTCCGCACGCCTTGCATCACATCAGCGAGGAGAGCCGCTTCCGTGGCTTTGCCGGGCCGCGCAACTTCCAGCAGATGGTCGACATTCTGATGACGCCACGGATTCGCGAGGCCGCCGAAATACGTTGGAATGAGTTTCTCGACGCACACGAAGAAGAGGTGATGGAATTGTTGCATCCCCTCGTCGAAAGCGCCTTCGACGAGTACTTCAACATGATCCGTCCCGAGCTCGACGAGGCGCTGTCCAAGCAGGAACAGCGCTTCTTGAATCTGGTCGAGCGTCACTACGAGGAGTCGGTGAAAGACGAACTCTTCCCGAAGCTCGAAGAGCACGGCATGCCGTTGTTCGAAGAGATTATGGTTCCGGTGCTGCGACCGCTGGGGCGAGAATTGTTCGACAACGCCCCGAAGTGGCGCCTCGCGTGGCAAGGGGCGCGTGACTCGTTGTCGTTGAACCGGCGCGACCGTTTGGAGACCGCGTTCGAGGAATGGCTGCGCGACGAAGGGATGCCCATCATTGAAGATCACCGCCCGCAGTTGATG
>SKZP01000318.1 GCA_007127275.1 Planctomycetota bacterium | reverse complement strand
GCCCGTTTTGTCAACGTGGCTCCGTCTAAACCCTGGTTCTGCAGCAAGCCGGCTGCACCCCGGCACGGAATGGGCGAGCAAAGGGCGACAAGTCGCTGTGACGGCTTACGGACCGGCGTGGGGTGGTCCCAAAGGGTGCTCCGCAGAACACGTTCGCGCGTCCGTAGGAGGTATCACGGCGCTCTGGCCGCTCGGCCGCCACTCAAGAGGCCCAAAGTCATGGCCGAGACTCCGGCGCACCGAAACCTGAAGCGCGCTGCGTTGGCGTTTCTCTTGCTGCAAGGCTGCGCCGCGGTCGCAGTGGAAGTGCGCTGTCCCATTCAGCGCTACGTGATCGACGCGGCCGGCTACGCCGACGTGGTACCGCATATACATGGCGTGCAGCCAAGCCCGCCGGGTACGGACGAGCAGCCGTTGCGAGCGCCGGCGGGGCCACGCACGGCGCCGGCGACGTGGATGGTCGAGTGCAAGCGTGAGCGCGGCGACTTCTTGCGCGACAGTGCCCGACGCGAACGTTTGCTCGCCGAGCGCGACGAGTTGCTCGCCAAGCGTACCGTCCTCGAAGAGACGTGGATCAAGCGGCAGGAGCCGCATCTGCGCCGCACCGGCGCCTCGCTGTTCGCCGAGTGTGAGGAGTGGGACTTCGCGTCGACGAAGCTTACGAGCTACCACGAGATCCTGCGCGAGTTGCGCAAACTCGAGCGGCAACTCACCGGGACGACGAAGTTCTGCATGCTCGCGCACTACCGGCTGGCGGATTGGCTCTACATTGCCGCGCCGGCGGGCCTGTTGAGTCGTCACGACCTGCCGGCCGGGTGGGGGCTACTGGAATGGACCGGCCCTGGTGTAACCGCCGCGCAAGAGCACGTAGCCACCCCGGCGCCAGCCACCCCGTTGCGAGTCAGTGTGCCGGCGCCGCAACGCCCCGGTGGTACACGCACCGAGCTGCGCGTTCGCCTGTTGCGCAACATTGCCGTCGCCGCGACTCGCACCGCGCTACGGCAGGCGAACGACCCCGTCCTGTGACTGCGTCGCGACCGCCGACAAGGCAAACGCCGTTCCGTCCCGTGCATCTCTACGTTACGCAACGGTCGTTTCTCCAAGCCCTCGGCTTCGCCCGCTTCGCCCGTGGGTCGCATTCGGTACGGGCGCCTTGCCCCACGGGCGAAGCCCGTGGGCTTGGCCGCCAGTTAGAGATGCACGCGCACGCCATTCCGTCCCGAGACTTGCAAACGTGGGATGTGACTTACGGGAGGTTGTGCTGCTTCTTGTATTCGGCCCAGTTGTCCTTGAGCCACTTGAAGTCGTCGAGGCTGGGGCGTTGCAAGAACGGATTCGTGCGGCGTTCCTCGCCAATGGTCGAGCGTTCGTAGGCACCGAAGTTGTGGCCGGGCCACACCTCGACGGCGTCGTCGAGCTTGAGCAGTACCTCGAAGAGGCTGTGATGCTGGCGCTTGACGTCGCTTCCGGGAAAGTCCGTGCCACCGACCTTGCCGACGAACAGCTCGTCGCCGCTGATCAGTTTGCGGCCGTCGACGAGAAAGCAGAGGGAACCGGGGTGATGTCCCGGCGTAAAGAGGACCTCGACGGGAACGTCGCCGACTCGAAACGATTCGCCGCCGTGGAAGTGCACCTCGGCGTTCGCGTAGCCCTGCGGATGCGCGGCGACGCGGACCTCGGGGACGAGTTCGCGGACTCGTTCGACGCCATTCGTGTGGTCGCTGTGGCCGTGGGTAACCAGCACCCATTCGAGGGTGAGGTTGAGCGAGCGAACGCGCTCGACCAACTCGTCGGGAATGAACGCAGGATCTACAAGGGCCGCCACACGGGTGCGGCGGTCGGCGAGGAGGTATCCAAAGTTGCGGTTACCGCCAAGCGGAATCTGTTCAAAGAGGACTTCGCTCATTGGATTGCTGCTTTGCAAGGGGCGCGCGTGCGGAGGGCGCAAGCCCTACTGCCGTACAGTATTGACGAAACAGGCGGGCGCAGCGTGCCAGGCCTGCGAGGTACACTCGCTCGGACCCGTTTCGCTTCTCACTTGCTCATATTAGAGGCGAGCGCGGGGCGCAAGCCCTGCGAGGCAAACTCGAGCGGACCCGTTTCGCTGCTTGTGGAACTTGCGAGCGAGTACGGGGCGCGAACCCTGCGAGGCAATCCCTCGTGGCTTCGTGCTTCGCCTCGCGAGGCTTGGCACCCTGCGCGCGCCTCGGAAGTGAAAACCACACGGCTAGCGGTTCAGAACCAACCCAGTCCGGAAAGATCCCGTAGCCCGGCGTGCGGCTCGAAACCCAGGAGGCGGTTGAGCCACTGAATGCCACCGCCGGCCGCTCCTTTGACCAGATTGTCGAGCACACTCGTCACAACGACGGTGCGGCCGCGCACGGAAAGACCCATGTGGCAGCGGTTCGTGCCGACGACCTCGTTGAGACGAGGCATCTCCCGGCTGATGCGGACGAAGCGGCCGGTGGTCTCCGGCTCGTAGATCTTTTCGAAGTGCGCGAGCAACTGATCCGCGCTCGCGCCGTCATACTCCTCACGCAGCCTCATGTGCAGCGTGGCGTGGATGCCGCGCACGAACGGCCCCGAGTGCGGCACAAAGGCGACCCCCGGCTCCTCCTCCAAGCCGGCGTGCGCCGCGAGCAACGTACGCATCTCTGCTTCATGGCGGTGCGCCAGTGGCTCGTAGGCGAACAAGTTGCTTGCCCGCTCCGGATGATGCGTCGATTCGCGTGGAGTTCGACCGCTACCGGAGGAGCCGGTGACCGCGCTGACAAAGACATCCGCCGGCTCGACGAGCCCTGCACGCAACAGCGGTGCCGCGGCGAGCACCGTTGCGGTGACGAAGCAGCCCGGCTGCGACGCACAGCGCATCTTCGAATCAATCTCGCAAGGCATCAACTCGGGTACGCCGCGGAGGAAGTCGGCAAGACGCTTCGGCGCCGGGTGGGGTTCCCCGTAGACCGCCTCGTAGCGCTTGGCCGAGGCGAAGCGAAAGTCGGCGGAGAGGTCCACGACGTATAGCTGCTCCGCTGCGTCGAGCTCCGCCGCCGCATTGAGCAGACGTTCGACGAGTTCCGCCGTCGCCCCGTGCGGTGTGGCGTACAGCGCCGCGACCGGCGTGCCTTTGTCGCGCAGTTCTCGCGCCCCACGGGCTTCTTTCACCGGTGCGAAGCGCAGGGACTCGAGCGAGGTGCCGCGCAGGTGCGCAAACACCTCGGTTAGTGGCTTGCCCGCTTGGCTCGTCGAATAGGCCGCATGCAGCGAAAGCCGCGGATGATGCACGACCAGACGCAGTGCTTCCCCGGCGACATATCCCGTGCCGCCGAACAGCAGCACCGGAATCTGTTCGTTCGAGTCGGGCATACCCCTGCCGCCCTTCATGCCGTGCCAACAATCAAACCAAACCGGTCGACGTTTGGAACGCGGAACGAGTCAACGGGCTTCGCCCGTGGGTCGCGCGCATTTCCAAACGGGTGATCCCCCAAACCCACGCGCTCGTGTGCCCGACCGGAATTCGGAAATCTTGCGTGGGCTTACAGCGGCATCACAATGTTGAAACACTACCCAGCGACGAAGTCGGCGGGCTTGGCGCGTAGTCCGCGGGCGAGACGTTGCCGTCGTAGGGCGAGTAGAGTGCACAACATAAGCACAAGCAGCACGCCGAGCGGTGCGGCTCCTTGCTGGATCCCGGCCGCACAGGTACCGGAGCCGGCGCGTATGGTGCCGCTGCCCCCGGTGCCACCGCCTTCTCCGCTCCCCCCCGAGCCGCTTGCCGAGATCTGCAGCGTCACATTGATGGTTTGCGGCGAGTTTGCTGCGGAGCCGGCGTCGACGGAAACGGTCCCCGAGTAACTGCCTGCGCTCATGCCGCTGATGTCTACGCTGATTTGCAGGGGGACGGTACCGTCGTCGGTGCCGCTGCTCGGCGAGACGGCGAGCCACGGCACGGAGGCGCTCGCGCTCCACGTGGCGGGGCCGTTGGTGATCTCGAGGTTGCTGGT
>SKZP01000622.1 GCA_007127275.1 Planctomycetota bacterium | reverse complement strand
GCACCAGCAACGTGGCGGCGCCAACGATATCAACGCTGCGCTTGACGAAACGGTTCAACGCACCTCGCAGGCCGGTACGCTGTGGAAACGGTGGCAGCGAGGCGTCGGCGCCAAAAGGGAGTGGCCTGCTGGGATTCATTGCGTTTGGGCCGGACGGATCCGCGGTGTCGCCGCCGTCCGGGGAGACCTCGGCATGCGGCACGGCGGGCACGGATACGCCGGTGAAACGGGGGCGCCCCGCGGAGGCAAGCGCGTCGTTGAAGAGGGCGCGCCACGCCTCCCAGACGTGCCCCTGCGAAAAGTTCGCCACCGCGCGACGGCGCGCCGCTTCGCCGTGGCGGCGCCGCAGAGCGGGGCGCGTCAAGTAGCGCGACAACGCGCGGGCAAGCGCCTCGCCGTCGCCGGTCGGAACGAGCGTTCCGGTTTCGTTGTCCAGCACCGCATCGACGCTTCCCGTGGCCCGAGCGGCAACGACCGGCACCTCAAGGCAGGCCGCCTCCAACGGCACGTTCGGAAATCCCTCGCGGTAGCTCGGAAAGGCGAGCACATCCAGCGCTGCATACAACGCCGGCGTCTCACTCACATCCCCGAGTGCGCGCACCCGCGGCTGTACCGCCACCCACTCGAGCAACTCGGGCGGCGCCGTGTCCCCGCCAAGTTCGAAACCCGCTAGCAGCAGCCACACCCGTGGATGGGTCTCGAGCAGCCGCTCGTATGCGTGCATCAGTTCGTAGATACCCTTGTCGCGCACCGGCCGGCCGACGAAGCCGACCACCGGCTCCTCGAGACCAATGCCGTGCGCCTCACGCAGTGCGCATGCCTGGCCGCGCACGGCGGGACTCGACGCGAAGCGAGTCGCGTCGACGCCGTTGGAGGAGCCGTCTCCGACCACGGTGAGTGTCTCCGCGGGAACGTAGCCGCTGCGTCGTGCCGCCTCGGCGAGACTAGGGCTGACGGCGACGACCTGCGTTGCACACGTCGCGGCGAGGTTTTCGAGGGAGCCGAGGATCTGCCGAGCAACGCCGCGTGTTGTCTCCAAGCGCAGCCCGCGCAATTGGTACATGCGCACCGGCACTGCGCAGACCCACGCGGCAAGCGTCCCCAGCAACCCCGCCTTCGGCGTCGAGGCGCAAACCAGATCCGGCTGCAACCGCCACAACACGCGGCACAACCGAATCAACGCGACGAGGTCGGCCCCGGGCGAGGCGTTACGCCGCATGGGCACGCCTACGGTGCGCACCCCCTCTCGCCGCCCAAGCTCGTCAAGCTCCGAGCCCGGAGAACTGATAACGGTGACGTCCGCCCCTTGCCGGCGCAGCCACTGGAGCTGCCCGCGCATCAACCGGTTGGCCGTCACCGGCACCGTAGTTACCACGACCAACCGTGGGGGCCGCGAAGGCATGCGCACATCCATGAGTCGAAACTCTCATCCACGCTGCGAATCTCTCGAGAAGCGCGAAGTACGACGGGGAAGAAACGTCGGGGTCTGAGTGGCGAAGCCGCAGTGCACGACTCCTGATGTGATGTCCAATGGCGAGAGCGGAACGGTCAAATGCGCAAGCACCGCGACGGTACTGCAACCGGTGCAGAGTGTACTTTCCTTTTTCGTATTCGCACGGTGCTTCACCTCCGGAGCTTCCAGGAGATTCCTACCGAATGTTGAGCGTAACCAGCGAAGGCTGTCAAGGTGGAGGACGTTGAGCAGCGCATGCCCGCGCTACGGACTTGAGCGGGTCGCCATGCGTCCCTCCCGGGCCGCGGAATCAATCTTGACGCGCACGCAGAAAGTCGCCGCGGCGCCTTCAAAGCGCATATTGCTGTGCCTCGGACGACAACGCCACCCCTACTCCTTGAGCTCTCTGTGCCGAAGCGGGGCTTATTGCGGGGCCGTCAATCTTGACGGCTATCTAGGCAAACCGAACATGTATTGGCTGACGGGGCCTCGCCGACGTTCAATGGAGTATGGCGTTCTTCTTCGCGCTGTGCGCGCCAATCTGCGACCCGTTCACGCGGCCTCGTCGGTCAGCTGCAGCGACGCACAAGCGGCGAAGGTTTACGGCACTGAGATTGTGCGGTATCACGGCGTCGTCCGCCGCAGAACACTCCCCCAACAAGTGGTTTCATTCGTATGCGTGCATATTCTCTCTCGCTGGGTTCCTTTGCCGTTGTCGGCTGGGTGGCGACGGCGTTGTTGGCGGTGGCGCTCCTGCCGGCTGCGACCGCCGCGGCCGAGCCGTCGGATCCGTCGACGGGGGCGTTCGACAAGGGTGCACCGGTCGGGGCGCCGTGGGAGTTCGCCACGGTGGACCTCGCGTCGCCGCGGATTTCGCGCTCCGGTCCGAGCCGCCGCCTCGTAGAGGAGATCCCGCCGGAGGCCGACCCGCTGGTCCCCGGCGAACGCCTCGGCATGGGCACCCTTTGTCGCGCTAAGCGCACCGGCCGCGGGCAGTGGCCACGCACCGTCTACCAGGCGCCTCCGTTTCGCGGCGGCTTCTTCCGCCCCGGCGGCATTTGGCGCGTCGAGAACCCGAAGCTCTTCCTTATGCCCTTTCGCGCAAGCTTCCTGCAGGAGGGCTCGGGCCTCGTCGGCGGCCAATTCGAGCAGCGCTTTTGGAGCAATTCCATCTTCTCCGGTGGCATTGAACTGTGGGGGCTTGCTCGCCCGAACGACCACGGCGACTTCTACCGCGTTGAGGGCAGCTTCGGCTTGCTGTTGTGGCTGGGCACGCAGACCAACATCGAGTTCGGCATTCTTGGCGGGATTGAGCGGGACGTTATGCTCGTCGAGCGCTTCGACCGCCGCTTCGGATACGAGTTCGGTACCACCGCACGGATGACCGCGTGGCGCTTCGAGTTGCGCGCCGACTGGTTGATGCGCCTCGGCACCGACCGCCTCGACACCGGCGACTTGCGCCACTCCGCCCGGCTGAGCCTGATGTTCGAGCCACTGCGCCTTGGGATGTTCGGCCTCGAGGTCGGCGGCTGGGCGCACTTCATTACCGGCGGCCCGCCACGCGTCGGCTTGAGCGCCGGCATCCGCCTCTGGTTCTCCGTAGGCCGCAGCGAGCCCGAGTACGTGCGCCGCTGGGCGGGGCAAACCCGCGACTGACGCCTCCGTTGCACGTGCATGACTGCGTCGCTCGGCAGTTTCCCCCATTCTCGCCGACGGCGCCGGTGGACTCCCGTTCGCCGTAGGGAGGCCGCGCGTTTCTCCTACGTCGCACAACAGCGCATCCCGAACTCTCGTTGCTCGTCGCACCCAAGCACGTTCCGAAAGGCCATGTCTTCTTCACGCTCTACCCCGCCGCCGAAGTCACGTAAGGTACCCGCGCCGACGAGTTTGCTCGGCCACTTTCAGTTGCTGTTTCACTACGACTTCTGGGCCACACGGTTGATGCTCGACGCACTTGCACCGCTTCCGCCGGGAACGCAGCGTTTGCGAGGGACCGTGCTTGCGGCGCACCTCGTCTGGGCAAACGAGGTTTGGTACGGCCGGGTGCGCGGCCACAACAAAGCGGGAACGAAGGTGCCGGGGGATGCCGAGCCCAGCGAGTTAATGCAGCGCTACGCCGACACCAACCGCCGTTGGCACGAGTTGCTTGCGCTGCTCGCCACGCAGGCGCTCGCCACGCCGGTCCACTACACCGCCACCGAAGGCACGACGCACGCCACGCCGCTGCGCGACGTGCTCACCCACGTGCTGCACCACGGCTCCCACCACCGCGCCCAGATGGCCAGCGCCATCCGCGCCGCCGGCGCCACGCCGCCCGCCTCGGACTACATCTTCTTCCACCGCGCCCTCGAAGAAGGCAGCGCCGGTCCGGTTCAGGTGGCGGAGTAACCGACGTGCGTTGGGAGTGACTCGGACAGGCCCGGCTGCCGCCTCTTCCGTTCCGCCAACGTCCGGCACGTTTCCGTTTTCTCTTTTGCATGTACATGTTTCCGCGCGCACCGCGCGAGCCGCGAGCCCGTGTATCTCTAAGTGGTGGAACCGTCGAATATCCAAGCCCACGGGCT
>SKZP01000463.1 GCA_007127275.1 Planctomycetota bacterium | reverse complement strand
CCAGAACGGCAGCGACTCGCTGAACGTCACTCTCGCCCCCAGCGGCGCGTCTTGCACGAAGGCGGCGAAGGTGTAGGCGTACCTCAGATGATCCGGCAAGTCCGCGGGGACGGCACTTGGCCCGTGCGCACCGACGGAAAGCTCGGTGACGCAGGCCACGTAGGGTTCGTTGATCGTTTGGGCGCCCTTTCGGGTATGCATGGTTGCCTCGGTCCCGGCGGGGAACATCACCGAGGCGAAGCGCGAGCCGCGGTCGTCGGTGACCGGACTCGACTCGTGTACAATGGGCTGTTGGGGCGCCGGCTGCACTTCGGTGCAGTCCTCGTCGGGCCGCAGCATCACCACGTCGGACAACATGACTGTCTCATGCCACCCCACGGTGCGCTGCCGCTGTGCGCGATGAAACCCCTTCTTGAAGAACGTGAGCGTCACGAGGCCGCCGCCGTTGACGACCATTTCGAAGCGGCCGTCTTCCCTCGTGGCGGTGAAGCCCAATTGGGGCTGGCCGAGCGCGCCGACCGTGACATTCGAAAGGGGATTGTCCTCGGCGTCAATCACGCGGCCGCCGATCAGGGTCACCCGTTCCTCGTCGAAGGCACCCTCTTCGTGGCCGACCTGGGTGGGATGTTCTCCTTCCACCCGGTGGCGAAACAGGTCGTCGAAGGCCGACAGTTCCGACTCGTCGGTTTCGGGGGCGGTGTCCTGGGGATCAGGCATGGGGCGCACATTGACGACAATGAGGCCGTTGTCGCGAAACCCCTCTTCGTCGCGAAGCTCGTAGGAAACCACGTCTGAGCCGACGAAACCGGGGTTGGGCGTAAAGATCACCTTTTCGTCCGCGGTAAGTTCCGCCGTGCCGTTGCCGGGCTCGCCCAAGGCGACAATGAAATCCGTGAGGCCGCGCGGGTTTTCGTTGTGCGGGTGTACCTGTATCGGCCCCGAAACGTCACGGAACGTGACCGCGCCAATCGTCTGCGCCCACTCGGGATTCGACGGCGGCGGCTCGTAGCTGTCCTTGCAGGCGGCAAACAAGACCGTCGCACCGAGGCCAAGGGCGAGTAGCGGCAGGCGTATCGACATGGATGGATCCTTACGTCCTTACGCACTGTGTGGGGCAGCAACGTGCGGGCAAACGCACGATGACTGCCAAGTGGTACCGACTAGAAGAGACGGGGTAATCTTGAGGCAGGTACACACCGGCGGCGCGGGCCGGCGCCGTAGCCTTTCGAGGCCCCGAGGAACGGAGCCGAGCAGGTGGGAACCATGGCAGGCAGTGTACAAAATGGCGAGTCGAGCGCCAACCGCGTAGTTGTCGAATTGTACACTTTTTCCTCCGGCCAGTTGCCCTGGTCGACGTGGGCGCTTTTGCAAAGTGCCGAGCATCCCAGAGGTTACCGTCGCTCGGCTCGTGGCTTGCCTGGCGGAAACGGCGCCGTACACGCGTGGGTTTACGCCCGTGCGAGCGCGATCAAATCCGAGCGGGGGCGGCGACGCGTCGGGCGAGAATGGCCAGGCAGGTGGCACTCAGAATGCCGAGGAAGGTCAGCGAGGCGAGGCCGGGGGACTCACGTTGGTGACTGGGAATGATCTCGCTGACGGTACGCTCGACACCGAGGCTCTTGGCGAGTCCCTCGACGTCGAAGACCCAGTTGAGCGCCGCCATGGTCGTATCACGCAGCGAGAAGAAGCGCAGCCACTCGACATCCTCGGTTCCCGGCGTATGCCGCAGCAGCGTGTACATCACAAGGCCGCCAATCCACAAGAACAGCCAGGCGAACATTCCGAAGCGCTCGTAGTTCGTCAGCGCGGAAAGCAACAGCACCACGCAGGTGCACGGCACACCGACAATCAACGCCGCGGCGAAGATCTTCGGCAACAGCGGCAGAACCTGCGAGAGCGCCTTGATGTCGCTGGCCATGGCCACGGCCAGCACCGCGAGCAGCAACGCCGGCAACAGCGTCACCGCGAAGACGTAGCTCATCACCACCGTGGCCTTACCCAGAATGTAATCCCACCGGTTGATCGGTTTGCTGAAGTAGATGAGAAACGCCTTGGTGCGAATGTCCTGGGCCACCAGCGGCGGACCGACAATGGCGACGACGATCATCACGATCCAGGTTTGGATCATGGCGAAGTAGACGTAAAAGGCGAGGGACCAGGCGAGCTGGCGCGCCTCTTCCGGCCGCTCCTGCAAAAGGTCCGCGGCTTCGAAGCTGCCGGCGGCGCTCGCGACGAAGTGCGCCCACCCTTGCGCGTCGCCGGCGCTCGGGTCGGTGACCACGCCGATGCCGAAAAAGATCAGCGCGAAGTAGGCAATGGGAAACAGCGCCACCAGCATGAAGCGCTTGAGCATCTTGCTGCGCGAGGACAGGTAGATGCCGTTGCGGGCAATGGCCCAGAAGCGCAGCGAACGCGGCCGGCGCGTCCCGTCCCATTCGCGGTAGCCGAACTCATACAGCGGCATAGCTCTGCCTTTCCTGCATGGTACCGAGATAAATCTCTTCGAGCGTGGTCTCGCGGGGGCGCACCTCGCGCACCGTCGCCTTGCAGGCCGCCGCTGCCGCGAACACGCTCGGCCCAACGTCCTCCCCCTCGGCGCCGCGGACCCGCATCTCGTCGTTACTCTGTTCCTGCACCTCGAGGCCGCGTGTGCGCAACTCCTCGGCGAGCTTCGGCGTGGGCGTGAGCAGCCGCACAATATACTCGTTCGACTCGCTGCGCTGCAGGTTCTCGAGCGTGTCGTAAACGCGCAGTGCGCCGTGGCTAAGAATCAGGACCGACTCGCAGCAGGCCTCGATGTCGGTGAGGATGTGCGTCGAGATCACCACGCTCATCCCTTTCTTGCCGACGAGGTCGCGCACCAACTCGAGCATCAGCCGGCGGCCTTTCGGGTCGAGCCCCGAGGTCGGCTCGTCGAGGAACACCACCTTCGGCGAATGCACGAGCGCCTGGGCGAGCTTCATCCGCTGGCGCATCCCGGTCGAGTAGGTCTGCACCTCGCGGTAGCGCTCCTCGCCGAGCCGCACATAGTCGAGGATTTCGTGGCCGCGCCGCAGCGCCACCCGCGGTGGCAGCCCGGCAAGCTCCCCGGCGAGCGACACCGACTCAATCCCCTTGAGGCCCGCAATGGTGCAGTCGTCCTCGGGCATGTAGCCCACCTGCTGGCGCACCACGTCGGAGCCGCGGCGCACCTGCGTGTCGAGGATTCTCGCCGCGCCGTGGTTGAGTTTCACAAGCCCGAGCAGCAGCTTGATCAACGTGGACTTCCCCGCGCCATTGGGCCCGAGCAAGCCGATCGCTCCCGGGGCGACCTGCACCGAAAGATTGTTCAGCGCGACGTGCGAGCCGTACAGCTTCACCACGTTGGAAAGCTCAAACAGCATCCGCTCCTCCCGAGCCAACGAACGAGGTCCAACCAAGTGCCGCCATCTTCCGTCCTCGCCACGCATTCGGCAACCCCCTGGCCAAAGGATCGGTGCAACCGGCTCCTGTTGGAACGAAACCATGTACGTACCCGGACGTGCGGGTACGGAGCAGGCAGGAAACACTTTCCGAACGGTGAGCGTCACGAGCGAAGGCTGTGCGAGGCGAAGGAAGTTGAGCAGCGGAGCGCGGCCGTAGCTCCGTCGAGCGCCGGAAACGACGACAACGACACACAGTCGAGCGCAGTAGCTCCAATTTGGAAGCAATTTCCTGACCACTCCGAAGACACACTTCGACCCACGCGGCCCGCCACTCCGTTCAGTGGCGGGAACTTCGCACGGGGGAGGCAGCGCCGCGCGGGGGTGGAACGTCCGCCCAGTGCGCAACAACCAATCATCAGCGGTCGGCGAGCAAACCGTATTCTGCTGCATGAATGCACGCCGTCGTACTCCGGCCGCAAGACACTCCGGCCGCAAGACACTCCGGTCGCGGGACGCTCCGGCCGCGGGACGGACTGGGCAGACACGAAAAGGGCAAGGGAGACGAGTTGAGGAGGTGAGCGCAGGGCGTTCTCCGTGGCAAAAAAGCACGCCCAGTCGGCGCGCT
>SKZP01000127.1 GCA_007127275.1 Planctomycetota bacterium | reverse complement strand
GGGTGGATTTCCAGAGCGACCCACGGGTCGCAGCCCGTGGGCTTCTTACGAATCCCATTTGACAAGGGGTTTACAAGTAGCGCGAGTTTTCGACCGCGCTTTTTGGGCCACGTTCGCGAACGTCGGGTGCGCCCGAAACATGAGGCCCCCTCGCCCCTGCGGCCGTCAACAACCCCAGAGTACAGCCGCCAGCGCCCCCCGGAGTCGGGCCCGCCGGCGCCGGTCTTTCGTGGACCGGAGCGAGCCTCGCTCATGGAGGCTGCCTCACGCCTCTTCAAGCGCGGTGCAAATGGTCTCGACCATCAGGCACGACACAACGTATGGGTCAATGTTCGCGTTCGGCCGGCGGTCCTCGATGTAGCCGCGTCCGTCTCGCTTCACCTGCCACGGGATGCGCACCGAGGCGCCCCGGTCGCTGACCCCGTACTTGTATTCCTTGTAGGAGCAGGTCTCGTGCTTGCCCGTCAAACGCTGCTCAATATCCGCGCCGTAGTTCGCGATGTGGGTGTCGTGCTTCTTGCTGAGCGCTTCGCAGGCGGTGAGGATGGCGTTGTAGTTCTCGCGCATCTCCTTGGTCGAGAAATTCGTGTGGCAGCCGGCGCCGTTCCAGTCCCCTTTCATTGGCTTGGGGTGGTAGCTGATGTGGATGCCGTCCGGCTCGACCAGCCGCTCGAGAATCCAGCGTGCGAGCCACATCTGATCCCCAACGGTCAGCGGGTCCTTCGCGAAAATCTGAAACTCCCACTGTCCGGGCATCACCGCGGCGTTCGTACCGGTAATGCCAATGCCCGCATTGACACACAACTCGAGGTGGCGCTCCGCGTATTCTCGGCCAAAGGCAATATCCGCGCCGACGCCACAGTAGTACATCCCCTGCGGGGCGGGAAAGCCGTTCACCGGCCAGCCCAGCGGCAAGAAGCCGTTGAAGTAGGTGTACTCCTGCTCCATGCCAAACCACGGCTCGTGGTGCTTGAAGCGCTCGTAGACTTCGCGGCACTTCGCCCGCGTGTTCGACGGGTGAGCCGAGCCGTCGGGATGCATCACCTCGCACATCACCAGCTTGTGCGGGTCACCGCGGAAGGGGTCGGTGCACCAGTACACGGGCTGCAGCACGCAGTCGGAGTGCTCGCCCGGCGCCTGTTCGGTGCTCGAGCCGTCGAAGCCCCACACGGGGGGCTCGTCACCATTGTTGACCACGCGGGTCTTGCTGCGAAACCGCGGCAGTGGTTTGTAGCCGTCGAGCCAAACGTATTCGGCGAGGTAGACGCCCATCTGAACGGTCCTTGCTTCTGCAGTCGGACAGGAACGAAGGGTCAGGGCTCACACGGAGCCGCATTCGAGGGGTGCCGTATACCATGCGTGCACGGAAGGTGGTACGGCAACCTTTGCAGGAAGCGAACAGCCGCGGTTCAACGGCGCCGCACCCGGCACGCTGAGTAATACGTCCGGCGGCAGGGGTATTCCCCGTCCGTTGCCGGCGGCGCCAGGAAGATAGTGGCAACGTCGAGGTGGCACGCACACCGCCTTGGCTCATCCGAGCCGCAGGCGCAGCACAAGCAGCGCCAACACCGCAAGCAACGGCACGTACCACCACGCCACCGGCGCTTTCTCGCTCGGTGTGGCGCAGCCGCGTCTCTCCGACTCGGGCGTCGGGTCGTCCTCACCGGACGTGTCTTCCCCCGGCGGTGTATACTCCGCCAGCAGCGTCTCGACCACAACTTGCATCAACGCGCCCCGTTCGTCGCGCTCGACAATCCGCTCCACTGGAAAGCCCATGCTCAGCACCTCGCCACGTGCATGGCTGCGCCACACGGCGGCAATGGCGCCGGTGCCACCGGAGTAGTGCACCACCGCCTCGCTGCCGCCGGTGGCGCCGAGCACATCCGCGGCGTCGACGTCGTAGTCCCCCCAAAAGCCGCTCGAGCCGTCGCCGAACGTAAGCGTGAGCCCCTCGAACGGTGTGCCCGCGACACCCTCGCTGACGTACGTTCCCGAACTCGAGGCGACGTGCGCCGCCCCGAGGTGATTGTGCGCGAAGGCCCGTTCTTCGCTGGTCCCGTTGTCGTCGAGGTGGGTGACGAGGTTCGCCCCACTGACAAAGAGGTTCGCGTGCTCCGCGTTCTCGAGGTAGTCGACCACCAGCGCACGTTCGGCGGAGGAAAACGTCTGCTGCTCGCTCGACTCCGTCCCGAGGAACCAGATCACCGCGTGATAATCCTTCAAGTCGACAAGGCCCGCCTCGACCACCGCCGCGAGTGCCGCATCCACCGGCAGCGACTTCGCCCCTTGCTCCTCGAGTGCCTCGAGCACCTCGACGACGTAGTTGTCGCGAAAGCGCTGTTGCACGTTGGAGGGCTGCGTCGTCGAAGCGGTAACCACGTGGGGGAATGGCCGCGTGAACCCGTCAACGACAAGCACGCCGCCGTGGTTGTCCCCCGCAGCAACGCGGGCCGCAACGGCCTTGCTCGGCAGTGACTCGCCGCCGGCGTTAACCGCGGCGACGCGCACATACACCACCTCCCCCGAATCGGCGCTGAAGGTTACACTCGTGCCGGTGACCACGGTGCCGTTGTCCCAGCCAAAGCCGTTGTCGGAGCGGTAGACCACGTAATGATCCGCCGTCGCGCTCGACTCGAGCGGGTCGTCCGTCGGCGTCCACGCGACAGTGTATTCACCGGTGGTGCTCTGCGTCACTCGCACGTGGGCCGGCGGCAACGGTAGCACCGTCGCCGAGGCGTCGAAGTCCCGCAGCACACCCTTGTACAAGGCACGCGCCGCGTCGTGTCGCCACTGTGCGTTGCGGATGTACCCCGCATCCGTTTCGTTGTCGTGAAAGGCCAGCTCGACCAGGCACGAGGGGATGTGCTCGCAGTTGCGCAACTCCGAAAAGTTCATCCGCTGCGCCGAACCGACGCCGCCCGACCAGTTGGGTTCCCACAGGCCGCGCATGTCGTCGACGAACTGATTGTGCATGCGGTCGCCGAACGAGTCGCTCGCCGCTACCAAGCCGGAGTCGTGCGTCTGTGGCCCCACCGAGCCCCACGCCGGGGTGCGCCCGTTGGAGTAGACGAAGGTGCGCGTGCCACGTGCCGTGCCGTCGAATGCATTGGTGTGAATGGAAAGGTAGCGCCAGTCGCTCGTCCACGACGCGGAGGGCTCGCCGTGCAGCCCGGCCATCCAGCTCCCGTAGCGTGGCCGCGAGGCGAGGTTGCCGTCGCTTTGCGCATCCGGGTAGCCGTAATGATCCAGCGTCAAGCGCGCTTGCTCGTACCAGCGCGGCAAGCCGTGCGCGCTGTTGACGCCGCCGCCGAAGCGCACCGCGTCGGCAATCACCACATCACCGTCTTCCGCGTCGCTGGAGAGCACAAGCGAGCCGCGCTCCGCATCCTTCCCTTCAAGGAAAAAGAACTCCCCGAGAAACACCCAAGACTCGGGAAACTTGCTCTGGTCAAAGCGGAGCTCGGTCACACCGCCTGCATGATGGACGCGGTACAACGCATCCGTCGCCCGGTTGCCACCGGGGACCACGTTGACATACACGGGATAAAAGCCACTCTCCGGAAAATCCGGCGTCCACCGAGCCGTGGCGTGTGGGTCGGCTCCGCCGCCGGTGGTCGCGTGCCAGTGATAGGCACCGAAGCGCCCCGGCGCGAAACTGGTCTCGGTCCACGTGCCGGTTTCGCTGTACCCCGGGTCGTCGTTGTTGATGATGAGTTCGTGGCGCTGAAACGAGCGCTCCCGCACAAAATGAACCGTCGCCCCGGCGTTGTGTAGATACCGCTGTACGTACAAGATGGGGATCTCGTTGACGTGAATGTCCTCACGAAGCCCGAACATCAGCGGCCGGTCCCACCCGCCGTTCTCATCGACTCCGTGCCCCGGACTAATCACCACATGCTTGCCGGCAAGCGGCCCCTCCTCTTTCGAATAGGTTCGAATCTCGCCTCCGGCATACGCAACACCGAAAAGCCCCCCAATCACCAACGCAACGACGGCAGGCCGAACACAAAACGCAAACCAGCGCAAGGAAGTCAT
>SKZP01000315.1 GCA_007127275.1 Planctomycetota bacterium | reverse complement strand
TGCGGGGTGCACGGGAATGGGTCGGGGGTCGTGCTACGTGGTCGGCGCCGCTGGTAGGATGATCGGTGTGTGTCGTTGCCACCGTTGGATGCGCTCGGCTTCCTCGCGGCGCAACATCTCGACGAGGCGGTCGAAGTTGTGAAAGGCGCTTGCGGGCACGAAGTAGACGCACCACTCGGCGGCGGCTTCGGCGTCTGACGACGGTGTCTGCGTGCGCGGCGCCGGCGGTGCAACGGCGGAGGTGGCGGGCGTTTCGTTGTCGTCGGCCACTGCACCCCAGGGGTCGGCCACTTCGGCGGGCGTGGCGGCGACGCTCGGACTCGGTCCCGGAAGAGGCGTGGCCCGCAGCATGGCGCCGCTTTCGGGGGCTTCGCGAGTGATGATGGCGAGCGGCAACTCGGTCTCCCGGGCGAGGTTGTCGAGAAACGCGCGTTGCTTCTCGTCCGCCTCGGCGTAAAACGCCTCGCGGATGCCGGCACTGTTTGCCGCGCGGAACACGAGCACCTGCAACGTTTCCGAACGCACCTCCGGCAGCAAATGATACCCCGCGGCCAGGAAGACGTTTGCGAGCCCCTTCACCTCGACAAGCGGTTCCGCGAGCTGGCCAAGCCACTCGACCAACTCCGGCGACCTGCGTTGTACGCGCTCACTCAGCAGATACTGCGCGGCGCCGTTGCGGTCGGCGCAGGCGGCCACGGTAAGATTGCGGCGGCTCACTCGTTCGAGCCCGGCGACCGCGGCCGGGTTGGCCAGCAAGCGTTCCTCGCTGACGAGCCACATGCGCGGCGGGACCGACTCGTGCGAACGCGGCCGAACGGTTACTGGAACCGGAATTTGCGGCGGCGCCGCCGCGGCGAGCGTGTGGATCTCCGGCGCCGTCGCTTGCGCGACTTCGAGCCGCTCGGCGAGCGAGGTGAACGCCGCACTCGCCACGGCGCGCGGACTCTCCCGTGGGGCGAGAAACAGCAGTCGTTGCGCCGTACCGGCCCCTGCGCCGAGGCCGAAATCCATCTCCGTGGCGAGTGCGGGCTCGTATCCCCAGAGACACCACAAGGGGGCCTGGCCGGGCTGCTGTGGCGCGGCGTACCAGTAGACCCGCATGCTCGCGTCCCCACGCGGGGGGAGAAGGGTCCCGGCGGTGTCGTCGTCGCTGTGCAGCAGCCACCGTTCGAGCAGGTACCGCGGCGGGTCGGAAATGCGCAGCCACATATCCTCGGGGCCTCGCGGCACCTCGCCGGGCCACGGGCCGGGGATGCCTGCGGTGGCGCGCGCTCCCTCGAGTACCTCGGTGCTGGCGACGGCCGCGAGGTCGCGCACCACTTGTTGCGCACGCTGCGTCCCGCGAATGGCGAGCACCGCATCACGCACAACGCGAGGCGGCCCTTCCCACGGCAGCACGAGCAGATACGCCGGCAGCGGCAAGGACTCACCGAACGCGGCTTCCTCGTTGCCCGTGTTGCCGTTGCGTCGAAGGGGCACGCGTCCGAGCGGTGGGCCGAGAGCGGCGTCGGTCGCGGGATTCCAAGCGGTAAGCGTTGCCACGACGCCGTTGTCGAGGTCCTTGGGGTTGACGTCGTTGTCCCCGCCGTCAACGGAGAGCCGGGCCCAGCTCACGCCCGGCAACGCGGCCAACGCCGTAGTGAGTGTCGCCTCGTCGACGCCAGTCTCGGTTGCCTCGCCAAGTGGTTCGCCAATCAGCCAGTACGGCGGCAGCATCTCGTCCACCGCGGAAGAAAGGCGCTCCAGCGAGAAGCGCAGCGCAGCCAACGGCGCAAGCGCCTCGACGTCGCCGCGCCACCACGCCCACAGGCGCAGCAAGGTAGCTCGCGTATACGGCAAGGCAATCTGCATCGCACTCGCACCGGTAGGTGGTTAGATGCCTAGTGTTGTGTCATAGCAAAATCGTCGGGTCGAGCTTCTTCGCTCAACCCGAGATTGAGCCATGACACTAGCGACGGCGGAACTCGTGTCGCTTTTCCTGGCGGTCGCGGCGCTCCTCGCGCTGGTGATGCTCGCGGCTGTGGCTGGGCCCACCTTCGCGGCGGTGCAGGCGGCGATGTGAAGCGCGCGGCGTGAGCATGCGCTTTGCGTGCTCGGGGCCGAGGAGTTCGCCGAGGCGCTGGTGCGCCTCTTGGCGTACCTCGCGGCGTTGACGCAGCAGGCGCGTCGTTACCTCGCCTTGGCGTTGCGCTGCGTCTTCGAGAATCTCGTGGACGGCGACCGCTTGTTCGTCGTCGGCGTCAATCATGTGCAGCATCCGTTCGACGCGGTCGCGGCGCTGCTCTTCGCGTACCTCTTCGAGAAGATGCCGCCTGTGCTCGCGGGGCAGGCGCCGCAGGGCGTGCAACAATTCACGGTCGTGGCGCAACCGCGGCCCCAGGTCGGTGTGCAAGCTGCGCAGCCGGTTACGGTAGACGGGGTCGTGCGCAAACCGCTCGAGGCGCTTTCGAACGTGCGGGGACAGTCGCGGGGTTGTGGGACCCGGATCACCGAGTCCCGGCCGAGGCGTCGAGGCGTCGTCGGACGCCTCGGCCTCTCGTGCGAGGAGGCGGCGGTAGTTTTCGCGCACCTGCTCGCGCTTTGCGGGGTCAAGCTCACGCCACTGGCGAAAGCGCTCGCGCACCTGCCGCCGCTGATCCCCGCTCATCCGCGCCCAGCGCTCGCGGGCCTCGGCAATATCCTCGGCTCTCGCCGTCGCCGTTGCCGAAGCCGTGCCGTGGGCCTCGGCGTGCGCCGCGCCGTGCGCTTCGGCGTGGCTCGACGCGCCGCTTGCTCCGCTTGCGCCGGCCGGTCCAGCGAGTGCAGTCACGCACAGCGCCAGCGCACCGAGTGATACGGCCGCACGCAAAAACAACGCACACGACCCGTCGCGGCGGCACACCTCGTCACGCGCGCCACTCAATACCGTGGCGGCGCTCGCTCCGTGCTCTCGTACCCCGTGGGTCACGGCGCTACTCCTCCCATCCCTCGTCATCCAGCGCGCTCAACGCGTCGTGGTACACCACGTCGGTCAGCCATTCGAGCTCCTCCGGCTCGAGCGCCGCCAGCGTTTCAAAGTCAAGGTCGCTTGCCAGCAGGTCGAGCAGTTCCAGCAACTCTTCCGGCGCCTCCCTTTCCTCCGTACCCGGCCGTTCGTCATGTTCGCCGTCCGGCTTGTCATCCGTGCCTGCCACGGAACTCGGCAGCGGCCGCGGCTCGTCCTCCGGCGCGCCCCACAGCAGCGCAAGCCCCACAACAAGCAGCACCGCCGCTGCCGCCGCCACACCCACCGGCGCAATACGCCGCAGCAGCAACTGGCGAGGGGACGAAGTCGCCGGCGCCGACTCGCTACCCCTGTCCTGCCTCTGCTGCTTGCTGGCCGTAGCCGACGACTGCGTAGCGAGCATTCGCGAGCGCGTCGCCTCGAGCAACTGCGCCGACGGCTCCGCAAGGGTGCCCGCGTACCGCGCGAGCGCCGCATCCATGGTGCGCAACTCGGCGAGATACGCCCGCGCCTCCGCGGAGCTCGCCAATAACGCCTCCACCTTGGCACGCAACGCCGCGTCCGCCTCACCGTCGTGGTAGGCGGCCACCGCCTCGCGCCACGGCTCGGCGACTTGACGCTTGCGACTCGGTGGTACCGGCTGGTTCATCGGCTCGGTCTCGTGCGCTTATGTTGGGCTGCCCGGCCCGAACGGTTTCTGGCAGTTTCAACCCGCCACAGCCGTGCGCGGGTCGGCAATTTTCCGTTTTTCTTGCTGCGGAACGCGCGACGGGTGTGGGCGTCGCGTTCCGCCGAGTTGCCGTCCTGCCGGGGCCTCCGCCTACTTGCGCGGCCCGAACAACAGGTAGAGCCCCGCGCCGACGAGCGCGACCACGATCAACCACTTAAACATGCCCATAATCATGTCGAGGATGAACCACAACAGGATAACCAGCACCACCACAACCACAACGGCAACGGCGATGTTGCGAGGCGTCCACTTCTTCGGAAGCAAAGGCTTCACCACGGCCTTCAGGACACCAAACGTCCCCTTCGCCGCTTTGCCGGCCTTGTCCAACTTTTCTTT
>SKZP01000475.1 GCA_007127275.1 Planctomycetota bacterium | reverse complement strand
CGGCGCCGGCGGAGTTGCCCGGCGCGTACCGGCAGATTCTGCAACTGGTGCGCGACCGTACCGGCCACGATTTTCTCGCCTACAAGGCAAGCACGATGCGCCGCCGCATCGACCGCCGCTTGCACATTCACCAGATCGACTCCCCCGAGCAGTACCTGCGCCTCTTGGAGGAGCGCTCTCACGAGGTCGATCTGCTCTTTAGCGAGTTGCTGATCGGGGTGACGACCTTCTTTCGCGACCCGGCGGCCTTCGAGGCCCTGGGCGAGGCGCTGAGGGAGATGCTCGAGCATCTCGACGACGCCCCCGAGTTTCGTGCGTGGGTCCCGGCCTGCGCCACCGGCGAGGAGGCCTACAGCATCGCGATTTTGCTGCGCGAGATCATCGACCGCTCGGGCCGCTCGCTCAACTTTCAAGTCTTCGGCACCGACATCGACGCGAACGCGATCAACAAGGCTCGCATTGCCCGCTATCCCACGGGCATCGTCGACGAGCTCGGCGAAGACCGGCTGCACCGCAACTTCGCCTCGGACGAGAGCGGCTATCGGGTGCTCAAGCACGTGCGCGACTCGGTGATTTTCGCGCAACAGAACATCCTCAAGGACCCGCCGTTCGTGCGCTTACACCTTTTGTGCTGCCGCAATCTGCTGATCTATATGAAGCAGGAGTTGCAGCGCCAGATTATCCCGTTGTTCCACTATGCGCTGCGCCCCGGCGGTTTGTTGATGCTCGGGCCTTCCGAGGGGGTGGCCGGGATGGAGGAGTTGTTCGAGCCGGTGAACAAGCGCTGGAAGCTGTTTCGCCGGCGCGACGTGGCGACGCCGTATCGGCGCCTGCCCTTTGGCGCCACCCTCAAGACACCGGAGCGCCCGGCCACCGAGCCCGCGGAGAAGAGTCCGCAGGAATCGGCGTATCTGCAGTCGATCGAGCGTGCGCTGCTCAACAAGTTGGTCGCGCCGACGGTGGTCGTCGATATGAAGGGAGACATTGTCTTCGTGCACGGACGGATCGGCGACTTTCTCGAGCCGCCGGCGGGGCGCCCGTCGTCGAACGTAATCGAGATGGCGCGGCCGGGGCTCGGCGCGGAGCTTGCCGCGGTGTTGCGCCAGGCCTTGCACCAGAGCGAGCCGGTCGTGCGCCGGGGCATCCAGCTCAAGACGGAGGAGGAGGAGGGATCGTCGGTGGTCCTCACCGGGCACCGGATCGAGTCGCCGGAGACCTTGCGCGGCCTCATTGCGCTGACGTTTCGATATACGCCGAGTGCCGAGCTTCCCGCACCTCCTAAAGAGAAGGTAGAGGAGGGGGGCGAGTGGGAAAAGGCCGAGACGGAGCGCGAACAGGAGTTGCAGGAGCGGCTGCGCTACACGAAGGAGTCGCTCCACGCGGCGATCGAGGAACTGGAGACATCCAACGAGGAACTAAAGGCGGCGAACGAGGAGCTTCAGTCGGCGAACGAAGAGTTGCAGTCGGTCAACGAAGAATTGGAGACCTCCCGCGAGGAAGCGCAGTCGCTCAACGAGGAGTTGCAGTCGGTCAACGTGGAGTTGCAGGACAAGGTCGACGAGTTGGCGAAGGCCAACGATGACATGCAGAACCTGCTGGACAACACCGATGTCGCGGCGATTTTCCTGGATCGTAATTTGCGGATAAAACGTTTTACGGAGAAGGCGACGAAGCTCGTGCGCATGATTCCGTCGGATATCGGGCGGCCGCTGTCCGATTTGTCGATGAAGATTGCGCACGACCTAATCGGCGATGCACAGCACGTGTTGCGTACACGCGAATCGCTCGAGCGGGAGGTTCTCGATACCGACGGCGAGCTGTACCTGATGCGCATGCGCCCCTACCGCACCGGGCAAGGTGCGGTCGAAGGGGTGGCGATTTCGCTGCTCGACATCCGTGCCGGCGGTGCGGAGTTCGTTTGGCGCGAAGTGGCGGTGCCACTTGCGGTGGCGCTGGTCGAGGCGGCGCCGGGGCCGATGGTGGCCCTCGATCCGCAGTGGCGCATTCTCGCGGCGAACAAGTCGTTCGCCCCGTGGGTGGAAGCGGCGCCGCCGTATGACGGAACGCCGCTGCGAGAGCTGGGACCGGGAACGTGGAAGCTCGAGGCGCTGATGGAGCCACCCGAGGGAGAGAGTGCGGAAGCGGGCTTTCGCGTGGCGACGTCGGCTGTGAATACGGGGCTTGGCGAGGGGGAGATCCACGTCCGAGAGGTGCAGGTGTTGCCCGGCAAAAGGTACACGATCCGGCTCCTCGCCTTCGAGATTTCAGGCACCTAGAGTGCCGTTGACGAATTTTTGCAACGCGGTCAGCATGGTTGGCCTTGCCAAACTTGCCCGTTGCGCATGGACGAAAGTGACGAATGAAACCGACGCCGATCACCACCGAGGAATTGGAACAGGCACGCGAACGCACGGCCGCATTGCTTGAAACATGCGACACGGAAGGGAACGACAGGCCGCGTGACGCCTCGCAAATGCAAACGCTGGTAACGGAGCTCAAGACTCATCAGGCGGAGCTCGAGGCACAGAACGAGAATCTGCGGGAGATGCAGGTCGAGCTCACGCGGATGCACAACCGCTACGCGAGCCTGTACGAGTTCGCGCCGATCGGCTACCTCACCGTCGATGAGCAGGGCGTGATTACCTCGGCGAACGTGCGGGCCGCGCTGCTGTTCGACCTGGAGCGGGCCAGTCTCGTCGGTACGGCGCTGACGAAGTTCATCCGCAGTGCGGACCGCGCGGCTTTCGAGTCGACGCTTGCCGGCGTGCTCTCCCGACACGGCAAGCTCGATACCTCGCCGGAGTGCGAGGTGCGCATGATCACGCTTCGCGGGGAGACGATACACGCGCGTCTGGAGATCTCGGCGAGCCATGACTCTGAGGTGCGGGAAGCGCGCATTGCGCTTGTCGACATGACGGCCTTGCGCGAGGCGGAGCGCCAACTCGAGAGCTACAACCTGGAATTGGAGCGGCTCGTCGACGAGCGCACACGGGAGAAGACCGCCCTCGAGTATCGGCTCACGCAAATCGCCGAGTTGTCCCCCGATGCGATCGTGCTGCTCGACAGCCATGGCCGCATCCGCTACGCCTCGCCGGCCTTGGCGCGGATGCTCGGCATGCCGCTACAAGAGCTTGAAGGGGCGGAACTTGCCATCTGGGTCGATACGCGTGATCAGGCGATGTTCCGCACGCATGTGCGCGAGAGCCGCTGCACCGCGAACGCCTCCCCGCTGACGTTGCGCTTGGTCCGGCCGAGCGACGGCACGCTGCTGTGGCTGGACGTCACGTCGCAGCCGATGCCGGAGGAGGCGACGCAAGGTTCGCCGGGATTGGTGGTTGTTTTGCGTGACGTCACCGAACGGTTTCTTGCCGAGCGCGAACGAGACCGCTTGCAAGACGTGCTCTTCGAGGTGTCGGAGCGACACCAGCAAGACCTGGGGGTCGAATTGCACGAGCAGGTTGCGCAGTCGGTCGCCGGCTCGGCGATGATCGCCCATCGTTTGGTCAGCGAGCTTTCCCGTGCGAGCAACCCCGAGGCCGACAAAGCGAAGCAGCTCGTCGGCGTGCTCAACGACGTCACCGACCAGGTGCGCCGCGTGGCGACGCTGCTCTCGCCGTTGATCGACCCCGGCGGCTTGTCGACGAGCCTGCACCGGCTTGCCGTGGATCTCGAGCGGCGCTACGGCATCCGTACGCACGTCGATGTCGACGAATCGATCGAGATCGACGATGCATCGAGTACGCAACTTTTCTGGACCGCCGACGAAGCGGTAAGCAACGTTGCCAAGCACGCACATGCCACGCAGATGTGGATCCGCTGGGAGCGCGCCGAGGAAGGGGTGCGACTCGAGATTGCCGACGACGGCGTCGGTCTGCCGCAACCGTTGCCCGCCGCCCGCGGCATCGGCTTCGAGGTGATACGCGCTCGCGCCCACCGCATCGGCTGCACGCTAAACCTCGAGAGCGAGCCCGCCAACGGCACCCGCGTCACCGTCCACTGCCCCGCCGCCAAGGCATGACAGCGCCGCAGGCGCGCTCCGCAGTGGTGAGTAGCCGCGAGT
>SKZP01000565.1 GCA_007127275.1 Planctomycetota bacterium | reverse complement strand
TCAACCCATGAGCCACCGCCCGTGGGCTTGTACGCCTGCCCGCCGGGTTTACTGCGCCGCTTGGCCGTCGAGGCTTTCGGAAAGCGCGTCCGCGACGCGGCGCATGTTTGCCGTCCAGTCCGGGTCCAGCGGATCAATGGTGTGGACCGTGGCGCCAATCTCATCCGCGATGGTCTTGGCCTGGCGCGCGTCGTGCTGCGGTTGGATGAAGATGGTGCGGACGTTTGCTTCCTTGGCAAGGTCGGTGATGCGCGCGAGATCCCCCATATTCGGCTCCTGGCCACCGACCTCAATGGCGACTTGGGTGAGTCCGTAGTCGGCGGCGAAGTACGCCCACGCGGCATGGTAGACGAAAAAGGTGCGCGACTCGAGATCCGCGAGTTTCGACTGGATCTCGCGGTCGAGTTCCTCAATTTCGGCCAGGAACTCGGCGAGGTTCGCTTCGTAAACCTCCGCGCCGTCGGGGTCGAGGTCGCTCAAGGTTGCCGCAATCAGCTTCGCCTGCTCGGCGACAAGCCGCGGGGACACCCAAGTGTGCGTATCCTGGTCGCCGCAGTGCGGGCAGTGATGCAGCACCACCGGCTGGCGAGCCGCGCTGCCGCAGGAGCCGCAGCCTTTGCACTCTTCGCCGCAGGAGCCGCAGCCTTTGCACTCTTCGCCGCAGGAGCCGCAGCCTTTGCACTCTTCCCCGCAGGAGCCGCAGCCGTCATGGTCGCCGACCGGCGTTTCGTGCTTGGCAAGCGAGGCTTGCTCGCGCTCTTTTCGTTGTTGCGCGGCCTCGACCGTTTGTTCCGTGACGTCGACAATGCGCATGCGGTCGTTGACGGCGCGGATGCGCGGCAAGCGTGCCTGCTCGAACGGCTCGCCGACCATGAAGTACACGTCCGCCTCGTTGAGTTCCGCAACCTGGCGCGGCGTCGGGTCGAAGGTGTGCGGATCTGCACCGGGTTCCACGAGCACCTGCACGTGCGCGCGCTCGCCGGCAATGCGCTCGACGAACGTTTTCTGCGGCACGATCGTTACGGCGACGTTGACGACCGCCTCGGCGGAGCGCTCCTCGGCTGCGGAGCGGGCGTCCGAGCATGCGAGCAGCGAAACCGAAAGCAGCGCGAGCGCCGCAACCAAACCACCGGTGCGCAGGGAGATGTCGAGCATGGGAGAGTTCCTCATGGGATTGTGACGTCAGTAGCCGCGAAGGGCACGAAGGCGGCGTCTCGGAAAGACTTCCACCCGAGAGCGTAACGCCGTCGAGACCAGCCTGCAACCCAGTTGCAGAAAAACCTTTTGCCAGATTTTCCGAACGTCGGCGACACAAAGGCAGAGGCGCTGGGTGACGGATTGCGCGCCAAGCCCACCGACGTGTCGGCGGGTTGTATTCAACCACCTGTGATGTGCCGGCAGGTTTATGCGACGTGTCTGCGGACGCAGCGGATGATAGATTCCGTTAACGCCGTAGGTGGCGCGCCCCGGGTGTGCCTCACTGCCTCGGCTTCCCTCTTTCGTCCGTTTCGTTCCGGCATCCTCGACCTAGACGCATGAGCACCACCTCGACCCACGCTTCGGCCCTTCGCGACGCCATCGCAGCCCGTCGTTCACACGTTGCCGTTATTGGCCTCGGCTACGTTGGTTTGCCCCTTGTGCGCGAGTTTATGGCCAAGGAGTTTCCGGTGCTCGGCTTCGACGTCGACCCGACGAAGGTTGATGCGCTCAACGCCGGGCAGAGCTACCTGCGCTCAATCCCGCATGAGATGGTGTCGACGTGGCGCGCCTCGGAACGCTTCGAGGCCACCGCCGACACGTCGCGGCTCGGCGAGGCAGAGGTCATCCTGATTTGTGTGCCGACGCCGCTCGACCGGTACCACCAGCCGGAGATGCGCTACGTCGACGCGACCACCGAGGCGATTGCGCACGCCTTGCGCCCGGGGCAGCTCGTTGTGCTCGAAAGCACCACCTACCCCGGCACCACCGCCGAGCGCATTGTGCCGCGCCTCAAACAAACCGGCCTCACGGTCGGCGAGGAGGTCTTTGTCGCCTACTCGCCGGAGCGCGAAGACCCGGGCAACAAGGACTTCGCCACCGGCACCATCCCCAAGGTGGTCGGCGCCGACGACCCCGTAAGCCGTGAACTCGCCGAGCTGCTCTACTCGCAGGTGGTCACCGAGGTCGTACCGGTTTCCAGCGCCGCCACCGCGGAGGCGACGAAGCTGACCGAAAACATTTTCCGCGCGGTGAACATCGCACTCGTCAACGAGTTGAAGATGCTCTACGACCGCTTGGAGGTCGACGTCTGGGAAGTTATCGAGGCCGCGAAAACGAAACCGTTCGGCTACATGCCCTTCTACCCCGGCCCCGGCTGGGGCGGCCACTGCATTCCCATCGACCCTTTCTACCTTTCCTGGAAGGCGCAGGAGGTCAGCTACCGCGCCCAATTCATCGAGCTTGCCGGGCAGATCAACACGCAGATGCCCAGCTACGTGGTGGAGAAACTGACCGAGGCGCTCAACCGCCGCAAAAAGGCGGTCAATGGCTCGACCGTGCTCGTGCTCGGCGTCGCCTACAAGCCGAACATCGAGGACGACCGCGAGTCGCCGGCCCTGCCGGTGATCGAGCAGCTAAAGCACCTCGGCGCAACCGTGCGCTACCACGACCCCTACGTGCCCCGCGTCCACGGCTTCCGCGGCTTTCCCGAGCTCGACCTACACGGCGAGCCCGAACTAACCCCACAGATCTTGCGCGAAACGGACGCGGTGCTGATCCTCACCGACCACGACAAGGTGGACTACCGCGCGGTCGTCGAGCATGCCGAGTTGATCGTCGACACCCGCAACGCCTGCGACGGCATCGCCGGGCGCGCGGAAGTCATCAAAGCCTAACCGGGGCTTGTGCTCGTTGATCGACGACGACACGTCGCGGAAGCGGCGCGTCACTTTGAACCGCAAGGAGACCGTCACAATTGAATCCGTGGGTGGCACGTCGCGGGCCAAGCCCACGGGCTTCGCCGGTGGGTCGGATCCTGATTGCGCCCCCGGCATTCGGGCGAAGACGTGGGCTTGTTAGTCTTTGCAGCCGTTTAGCCTTTGTGCGTTACGAGGTCGTGCATCCAAAGGGCGCGAAGCAGGGATTCGGTGTCGTTTCGTAGGCGGGCTTGCTCGGTTTCGGGGTAGAGTTTCGCGAGGCGCCGCGAGAGCTCCTGTACCGACTCGCCGCGTTGGATCCCTGGCCACACCTGCTGTCCCGTTGCATTGAGGCGAAAGGCCACCCCGGTGCGCAGGTGCACGAGCAGCAATCCGCCGCCGCGTTCGCTCCGTGTCCCGTTGGCGGTGGTGGCGCGCGCGGCGCTTGGATCGGGCTGGGCCTCGACGTCGGGATGCGGCACGAAACGGCTGTGCAGGCCAATCGGCGTCATGGAGACGCTGCGCTGGCGCGCGGCGGCTTTGCGGCGGCCGTGCGAAGGGGAAGGGGCGGTGGTTGCCTTGCCGCCTCCGCTTCGTGGGCGCCAGATGCCTGCGACGACAAAGCCGACGACGAGCCAGAGCGTCACCGCGAGGGCGGAGCCGACGGTGTCGGCGACGATGTCCCACTCGTCGAAGTGGCGCGTCGGCAGAGTGGCCTGGACGAGTTCCGTCGCCGTTCCGAAGGCGAGGCCGACGATCAGCGCGGTGAGGATGCCACAACGCACGCGCGGGCCGAAGCCGAGGTGGAACATGGCAATCAACGCCGGCACGCTCATCGCGCCGAAGAGCCCCGCATGTGCGAGCTTGTCGGCGTGCTCGGTGCGGGCAAGGTCCTGCAGCCATTGCGGCAAGGACGGCAGCCACGTTGGCCCCTCCGGTCCGATCGGTTCGGTCAACAACCCGACGAGCCACCAGGCGAAGCCGATGGTCACCGCGGCCATCAGCACACCGAAGGGCCACCACCGGGGGCCGTACAACCAGATGGCGCGCCACCCGGTACCGATCAAGCTGTGTCGCTGGCGAGGTGTCGAGCGTGTCATGCGGGGTTTGTGCGTTGGGTGTTCGGAAGCGGGTGCCACGGCGCACGAAACGGTGGACAATGATGC
>SKZP01000451.1 GCA_007127275.1 Planctomycetota bacterium | reverse complement strand
GGCCGTGAGCGTGACCAAGGTCGGGATGAGGATTGCAAGAAATGTCTAGAAGTCACTGCTTTGCAGTGCAGTTGCGAGTAGGACAGCCCACGCCATGACATAGATCTCCTCAACAACCGCACATCACCGTCGCTACTTCGCCTCGGGGTACTTGGCCAGAATCTCTTTCTTCTTTAGGCCGAGGACGCCGTACTTTTCGCCTACCTTTTGGAAGGCGGCAATGCAGCGGTTGATGTGCTCGGGTTCGTGGGCGGCGCTTAATTGGACGCGGATGCGGGCTTGGCCTTTGGGGACGACGGGGAAGCTGAAGCCGATGACGTAGATGCCTTCGTCGTAGAGTTCCGCGGCCATGTCTTGCGCGAGCTTGGCGTTGTAGAGCATCACCGGGGCGATGGCGTAGCCGGGTTTGATCTCGAAGCCGATCTGCGCCATCTGCGTGCGGAAGTGCTCGGTGTTCTTCTTCAGCTTCTCGATCAGGTCCTTGCTCTGACTGACCAGCTCCAGCGCCTTGATGCTACCGGCGGCGATCGAGGGCATCAGCGTGTTGCTGAACAGATACGGCCGGCCGCGCTGGCGCAGGTACTCGACGATCTCCTTGCGGCCGCTCACGCAACCGCCGCTGGCGCCGCCGAGGGCCTTGCCGTAGGTGGTGGTGATGATGTCGATCTTGCCGAGCACGCCGAAGTGCTCCGCGGTGCCGCGGCCGTTTTCGCCGATGAAGCCCGAGGCGTGGGCGTCGTCGACCATCACCATCGCGTCGTACTTCTCGGCCAGCTCGACGATCTTGTCCAGCGGCGCAAAGTTGCCGTCCATGCTGAAGACGCCGTCGGTGACGATCATCACCCGGTTGACGCGCTTCGGATCTCCCTCGGGAAGTTGCCGCCGCTCGCCCGCCAGTTGCAGCTTCTCCTCGAGGTGCTCCATGTCGGCGTTCTTGTAGGAGTCGTGCTCCGCGTCGCTCAAGCGAATGCCGTCGATGATCGAGGCATGGATCAGCCGGTCGGCGATGATCAGGTCCCCCTTGTGCATGATCTCGAACGCCGCGGCATTCGCATCGAAGCACGACGGAAACAGAATCGTCGCCTCGGTGCCGAGGAACTCGGTCGTCTTTGCTTCGAGTTCCTTGTGAATGTCCTGCGTGCCGCAGATGAAGCGCACGCTGGAAAGGCCATAACCGCGCTCCTCCAGCGCATGGTGCGCCGCCTGAATCAACTCCGGATGGCTCGAAAGCCCGAGGTAATTGTTCGCGCAGAAGTTGAGTACCTCCCGCGGCTCCGTCTCCCCCGGCAGCGTGCAGCGTATCAGCGCCCCCTGTTCGGATTGGATGATTCGCTCGACCTTTTCGAGCCCCTTGGCACGGATATCCGCCAATTCCGCCTGCAACTCTTCGCGAACACGATTGAACGCCATCGGACTTCCTCCTGAGTCGGATCGATCCCCTTACGCAGCGCGTACGCCTATGCCGGCTCAAGCCCCAGCGAACGCCCGGCAAGGCTCAACGCTGTTAACCCTGATGTGTTGAGCCCTCGATCGTAGCGCGACGGACGGCACAGCGCCACCGCAAGCTCCGGAGCGCGGGTGCGGCCAGATTCTTGCGAAGCTAGGCGAGTGCGGGCGCAAGCTGCAAGCTCTGCGGGGCGGGATGGCCCGCTCTGGTTGCGAGCCCATAAACGAGACGAGCCCAGGACCGTCGTGGCCATGGGCTCGCTCGCAGCGTTGCGTATGTTGTGAAGAGTCCTGCCGTGGCTCAGGCGCGGCGTCGGGCGAAGCCGAACATGGCCAGCAGAGCGAGCAACGTTGCGACCCAGCCGGCCGAGGTACCGGAGTCCGCGAGGGGACTAATGCCGCAAACCGAATCGTCGCCACTGGCGTCCGGATCCTCATACTCGACGATCAGGCGCGGGCGATCCTCGATCGCAGCGGAAAAGTTCGAATCGATATAGATTTCGGAGTAATGGCCGAACGAGTCGTGGTGCAGCAGCAAGCCGAACTCGATCGGTTTCACACCGGTGCGCCACTCCTCCATTTGCTGCGTCAATTGCGCGCCTTCAAGCACATACGCCGTATCGTTTTCGCTCACGTTCTCCACGTCACCGAGATGGGGAAGCGACGGTGGATTGATGGTTTCCGCGACGATCGTATTGTTCCACGTCGCTTCGTGCTCTTGCCAACCACCATAGAGGGGATCACTCACCACGATTGTTTCTCCGCTCGGCTCGTTCGACACGACATATCTCGTGACGATCCGAATCCGTGCGTTGACGATCTCTCCGGGGATGTCCGCCACCCCGGCGAAGCGCATGAAAATGAAGGCTGCCGTATCGTTGTGGGACTCGAGCGCCGCATCGGTACTGGAGCCGTAGTTGCTGTCGGGGCTGAACTTGGAAACGGTGGTGACTTCGCTGGCGAGCACCTCCGTGGTCTTTGTCGATTGGGCGGCCAAGGGCGACGTGAGAATCGCGAGTAGGGTCAAGGCAAGTACGTATCGCATGGAACCTCTTCGAGCATCTGACGGGAGCGGGTACGGGGGGCACATGTCTTCAGCGATCGGCGACGCGCCGTGTTCACTTTCCCGCATTTCGCTTCGAGCGTACCCGGCAATCACACGCCGTGCGAGGCGAAGCACGAAACCACGCGGTTCACCTCGCAGGGCTTGCGCCCTGCGCTCGACAATTCTCGTCAACACTTAACAGCATGCGGGCGAAGCGCAAAGCGGGCTTGGCAGCGACATGTTCACACACACGAGCTTCCCCGCGGGACAAAGGACTTGGATGTTGCGAACCGGTGCGTTCACGCTTGCCTTAGACGCCTGTCCCGAGCGGCGCTGCGAAGCACCGTGCGCACCACGACCCAGCGCTACGTCGAGCAAGTTCTCATGGCCGACGGGGAGATTCGCGAGGATGGGATCATTCTTCGCGAAGTGCCCGGTGCGACCCTTGCCGCAGTGATCGACGACGCCGAGGTCGTCGCCTACGAACAGGTGACGCACGAACCGAGTGACGTCGACATTCTGTTTTTAAAGCTCGCGCTCGGCACCTCTGCCATCGCCGAAGCGTTGACCGCCGAACTTGCGCGTCGCGCCGACGCCGTCGCCGAACGCGGCGAGGAAGCCGAAGCGGAGATTGCGGCGATGTACCGTGCCGACGTCGACGCGTTCCAACCGGGGAAGCCGAAGCGGTACGACGACGAGGTCCTGGACGTGCTGGACAACGCCGTCGCCGCCGAGGAAGAGAATGCGGAGTACGCGGGTGCAGCCGGCTCTTGTTGCAGCAAGAAAGTTTGGACGGAACCGCGTATGTAGGGCGGGCCTCCGAGTCCGCCCAGGGAGAGCCACGGTCGAACGGCCTCGCGCAAATTCGTTCACGCCTGCAATGCGGGGATTGTGTGCCCAAGCCCACGGGCTTCGCCCGTGGGTCGAACCGTGATTCGCGTGGGACCAACGGGCGAAGCCCGTGGGCTTGCCTACGACGTTTCGTTGAACTACAGATGCTCGGGAATGCACGTCGCCCGCTTCCCGTGGTTGCTTTGATGAGCGAGTGCGTGATACTTCCAACTTGTCAGGTCTGTTTTTGCTACGCATGCGGACGACGGGACGGACGAAAGAAACGCTCGGGAGTGAGAGCACAATGGCGAGCACACCGCACCTTCCACGCGCGGTCATCGGAACTGCCGGACACATTGATCACGGAAAAACCTCTCTCGTACAGGCCATTTCCGGCATTGACACCGACCCGCTTGCCGAGGAAAAGAGTCGCGGCATTTCCATCACGCTCGGCTTCGCCTACGTGGACCTTCCCGACGGCTCGCGCGTCGGCATTGTCGACGTGCCGGGACACGAGCGTTTCATCCGCATGATGCTTGCCGGGGTCAGCGGCATTGACGCCATCTGCCTCTGCATTGCCGCGGACGACTCGGTGATGCCGCAGACGCGGGAGCACTTCGATATTTGCCGCCTGCTTGATGTGCGCCACGGCCTCGTCGCCATTACCAAGTGCGACCTGATGGACGCGGAGATGATTGAGCTGGTCGAGGCGGAGATCGAGGAACTCGTCGCCGGCACCTTCCT
>SKZP01000375.1 GCA_007127275.1 Planctomycetota bacterium | reverse complement strand
GCGGTCGCGCCCCAGGACAAGCATGTTGTTGCTCGCTGCGCCGGCGGAGTGCCAGAGGCCCATGTCGGGGTTGCCGAAGGGCCGGCGCGAAACGTGGATGCCCATGCTTGCGGTCGGCTCAATCAGTTGTACGCGCACCTGTTCCGCCTCGTCGGGCACGTCGAGCACGAAGAGGGAATTGCGGCCGCCACCGAGTTCGAATGAACGCGGCTGCTCGTAGGCCAACGGCTCGGCGTCGCCACGCCGCACGACCCCCTCGACGTGGAGGCGCAACTTGCCCGTGGCGCGGTCGCTCCGCTCGTCGTTGAACACGGCGATGTACAGCGGTCCGTAGGTCAGCGAGGGAGACGAGTCGGCGGTGACCTCGATCGTTTCGTCGCCGGAGACGGTAACGGCTCGGTGGTCGGCCTCGCGGCGGTTCGCCATCGGCTCGCCGAAGCGCAGGAAGAGGTCGAAGTCGCCGTCGCTGTCGAAGGTTTCGACGCGCAGCAAGGTGGCGCCGTAGGGGACGTAGCTTTCGAATTGCACCCACTCCTGGGCGTCGACGGCCACGGGGACGGTCTCGCCCGGGGCGACGAATTCGTAGGCCTCCTCGATCGCGCCGAGGGTGGACACCGTGGCGGTAAGTACGACCTCCCCGTCGAGGCGGCTGTCGTTGTAGACGCCGACGTAGACGCGTTCCGCGGCCACGGTAAGCATTAGCCTTTCATCGCCGGCGGCGGTTTCGGCGGCGGCGGTGGCGTCGTGGCGGCGGCGCATGGGCTCGCCGAGGCGGGCGTAGAGGTCGAAGTCGACCGTTGCGCCGGAGAGCTCAAGCTGTACTTGCTGCTCGCCGGGACCGAGCTCGAGCGCGAACTGCAGAAAGCGCCCGGGCTCGGCCTGGATCTCGTGCGGCTGCTCCGCCTGTAGCGCGACCGGCGGCGCCGGACCCGCCTCGGAGGGGAACTCGACGCGAAGCGTCGCCTCGCCCCGCTCGAGCTGCTCCTCGCCGTTCGCCTCCGGCGGGTCGGCGTCGTTGAAGGCGAGGATGTAGAGCCACTGACCGTCGAGTTCGAAGAGGCGCAATTCCTCGTCCCACTCGAAGGTGGCGGAGCTGTCGGTCGCGTCGTCGCGGCTGTACATCGGCTCGCCGAGGCGCGTGTAGAGGTCGAAGTCGGCGGTGGCCTCGTGCAGCAGCACGCGCGCGACCGAGTCCGGGTAGGGGATGCGCACGCGGAATTGGGCGGCGCGTTGCGGCTCGAGCGCAACGGAGACGTCCGTGTTCGGCTGCACCTCGACCACTCCCTCGACCGGCTCCGGCGCGACGAGTACGACGGTCAGCGTCCCGACCAGTTCTTCGCGGTCGTCGTGGTTGTAGACGGCGACGTAGAGCCGCTCCCCGTAGCCGGTGCGCCAGTCGAAGAGTAGTTCGTCGCTGCCGGCGAACTCGGCGTCGCCGAGGCTACTCATGGGGCGAGAGGCGGCGACGAGCTCGTGCGTGGTGCTTGCCTGTTCGAGCGTCACCGCCACCCGCTCGGGATGGGGCGCCTCGACAGGAAGCGCGAACTGAGTCAGCGCCTGCGGTGCGACGCGCACTTCGCTCGGCACCTCCGGCTCGAGCTCGAGTGCCGGCGCCGGCTCGCGAGGCTCCGGCGGTGCGACGACGTTGGCCGCGCGGACGGTCAGCGTGGCCAAGCCATCGTTCGGGCCGTCATTGTAGACGAGCACGTAGAGGTGGCCCGCGTCGAGGCCGTCAATGACCAACTCTTCGTCCCAGGCGAAGGAGACGGCTTCGTACTCCGCCTCCTCGGGTGAGTTCATCGGCTCGTCCATGCGAGCGAAAAGGTCGAAGTCGGCGGTTGCCCCTTCCAGCGAAATTGTCACCGTCCCTGGATCTTCCGGCAATTCGGTGACGACTTGCGTGAAGGCGCGCACCTCGGCGAATACCTCGACGGAGCGGTTCAGGTCGACGACTCGCGCGTCTACGGTGGGCTCGGGCTCGGCATCCGGGTCGGGTTCGTAGACCCCCTCGACGACGAGCGTGGTACGCCCGGGGCGTTCCTCGTCGTTGTAGGCGCCGATGTAAAGGGGGCCGGGCTCGAGCATGGCGTATTCGAGCTCTTCGTCCCAATGATAGGTCACCGAGGCGTCGTCGGCGTCGGCGAGCGTTTCCATCGGTTCGCCGAAGCGGACGTAAAGGTCGAAGTCGACGTCGGATCCCTCCAGGGCGATGCGCACGTCATGGGCGCGCCGTTCCAGCTCGACGACGTACTGAACCATTTGTTTGCCGTCGGCGATCACCGAGGTTCGGGAGTCGAGGTCGACCGGAATGGGCGGCGCAATGGGCCGGTGCGGCCCGTCGAGTTCCGCCGCCTCGCCGTCGAGCTCGACAATCAACTCGTAGCCGCCGGTCTCGCCGTCGCGCGTGGTCGTGACAAGGATCTCGTAGGTCCCCTCCATCGGCGCGCGGAAGCGAATGCGGGCGTTGTTCCCGTCGCCGCTGCGGCGGTCCGAGGCGGTCACGCCGTCGGGTCGGCGCACGATCAGGAAGGCGTCGAACTCCTCGGAGACCAGGTCGATTTGCACGCGCTGCCCACGCTCGAGGTCGAGGAAGTAGGCGTCGCCGAAGCCGCGCTCGGTGCGGCCGCTGTCCTGCGTCAGCTCGCCCTCGACCGCAGGAATCGGCTCGGGTTCGGGCTCGGTGCCGCGGTAGACGTGGATGGAGTAGGCACCGGTCGCTCCTTCGGCGAAGGTCGTCGCAATGAACCGGTACTCTCCTTCTTCCGTGGTGGTGAAGCGCAGTCGCGAGTTGTGCCCCGCCCCGCTATCGTCGTCGTGCAAACGCTGGCCGTCGGGACGGTAGACGTAGAGGAACGGGTCGAAGTCCTCCGAGTTCACATCGACGCGGACATCCATCCCGGCGGGCAGCTCGAGGGTGAAGCGGTCGGCGTAGGTGCCGCGGCGCTCGTAGACCCAGCTTTCCTCGGTCAGTTCGCCGTCGTAGGTGAGCGGCTCCATGACCACCGGGTAGGGCTCGCGCTCGCCGTCCCATTCGTAGGGCTCGTCGTCCAGTGTGACGGTGAGGCGGTAGTGCCCCATCTCTCCCGGCTCGCGGGTGGTAACCACGACGGCGAACTCGGGCTCTCCGGTGATGTTGCCCTGCAGCCTGCCGGCGCCACGGGCAATGATCTCCCCCTCGGGGTTCTCGAGAATGAGGAAGGGCCCGAAGTCGTCCGACTCGAGGTTGAAGCGGACCATGCCTTCCTGCAACGTTATCCGATAGCGGTGGTAGTGCGTGCCGCGGCCGCGGAAAGTGGGTGTCTCCTCGGTCAATTCGTCGGTGCGCACCCCGGGCTCGTCGTCCGGCTCGGGCGTCGGCTCGGGATCGCGCTCGAAGTCGTATGGCTCCTCGTCGACGAGGACGCTCAAGCGGTAGCGACCGGTCTCGCCGGGCGCATAGGTCGTTGCGACAATGCCGTACTCGCCACTCTCGCCAATGCGGCCGGAGAGGCGGGCGTTGTGTCCTTCGCCGCCGTCGTCGTTCTCGAAAAATTCCCCGGCGGGGGTTTCGAGCACCAGGAAGGCGTCGAACTCGTCCGACTCGAGGTCGACGTGCAGGTGCTGCCCCTGTTCGAGCACGACGGTGTAGCGCGAATAGAAGGTGTTGCGCCGTTCGTAGACGGGGCTTTCCTCGGTCAACTCGCCGTGACGCACGCCGGGCTCGGGTTCGGGATCCGGCTCGGGCTCGACCGACGGCGGGTCGTCGAAGTCGTACGGATCGCCGTCGACCGAGACGGTCAGCTGGAAGCGGCCGGTTTGCTCCGGCTCGCGGGTGGTGACATAGAGGTCGTAGGCGCCCGTTTCGAGCACGCGGCCAGCGAGCGATGCGGCTGGGTCCCCGGCGTCGCTGGCATGGTCGCCGTCGGGGAACTCGAGGTAGAGCGCCGGCGCGAAGTCCTCGGAGTGGACCTCGATCGAGATGATCTGACCCGCTTCGAAGTGGAGCGGCACGTGCGCGGCGCGCGTCGAGGTGCGCTCGTAGACGGGGCTCTCTTCGGTGATCTCCCCGTGGAGCACGCCGGTCTCCGGTGTCGGCTCGG
>SKZP01000466.1 GCA_007127275.1 Planctomycetota bacterium | reverse complement strand
TGTTCGGGCGGGGAAAGTCGCTGATTCCCGTACCCGTGGCGCAGGCAGTGATGCGCGCGTTCGAGCACTTTTACCGCCACGGATACGTACTCCTTGACACGAACGTAACCAATATCCTTCTCGACCGTACGGAAGGGCTCAAACTGATCGACTTCGAGCTGACCCGATTCCCGGAAGAGGTCGAGAGAGGACTGCCGTTCCTTCGCTCGCTGACCATGAGACACTACAACCGGAACTGGCGCCCCTGCGTGGGTCTCTCCGCGTACAGTGTGATTCACGACCCGCCGTGGCGGCAGCGACTCAAGCGCATCCTTCACCGACTCGGATGGTATTATGCGTACTATCTACCGAAGCAATTGCTGCGGCGCGGCCTGAGGATTCGGTCACGCAAGCGCGGGCCGGCGCAACAAAATTGAGCGACGAAGGCGATTCATCCCCTGTACCAGGGTCACGACACGACGAGGGGTACCGACGACCATGACCCAAGCCGTCCGTCTACAATTTCTCGTCTGCCCGCAACGAGACTTCATTGGCACGCGTGCCGAGCTTGAGCCCTCGCTGATCAAGGAACTCGCGCAATCCCCGCAGCCGGTCGCTGCCGGCGGTGCGAACGGCCATGCCGGTGCGGGTCTCGACCGTGTCGAACTCGAAAACTTCTGGGATGTCGTCGCGGATAAGCGCAAGCTGCACGTCGGCCGCGAAGCCGTGCACAAACTGCGCGGCAAGGATCCGGCGAAGCACGACCCCTTTGTCTCCTGCGTGAAACGACTTTACGCGGGAGAAATCCCGGGTCTCGGCGAAAATCTTCGCGTCGTCCTCGACGAAGATTGGCACCCTCGCGCCTGCTCCGAGTTTCCCATTTTCGGCGTGCACTGCGTGAAGGGCAGCGAGGGGGCCATGCTCGTCGGCGAGTTGCAACAATACCGCTGGCACGACAAGACGCACCAGTTGCGCGCCAATTCGATCAATCCCGCTGCCAATCCCGTCGAATACCACAAGCTGCTCGAAGAGGCGCTCGACGGTGAAAAGCCGGAGCACGTCAAGGCCGGCATCATGGGCGTCTGGACGCACATCAAAGTCGAGTACCTCGCCGTTGCGTTGAACACCATGTGGCCCTTTCTCAAAACCTCGCAGATTGGCATTTGCGCACCGCTATGCGCCTCGCCGTATTCGGCCGACCACGAGTACGCCCTCGAAAAATTCAAGAAGTTGAAATTCGAGGTGTTCGACAATCTCGACGCCTACCTCGAGTGGTTCGCCGACGACGTGCGCGAGGAAACCATTGCCCCCTAAGAAGCTGACAGGCCATTCATTCCGAACGTTGAGCGTCACGAGCAAAGCAAAGCGAGGAGGAGGAAGCTGAGTAGCGCAGGCCTGACGAGTCACGTCGAGCCGCGCAACCGACGACAACGAAGCAGAGCCGAGCGCAGGTGCTCACCTAAGAAGGTGTTTTCTGTCAGCTCCGAAAGCCGCAGGCGAAGTCGCCTACCTGCACGCCCGCAGGCCTTGAGGGCTAGCCCGGGAGGGCAGCCCCTAGGGTGCTGGGAGGAACTCGTGCTGGCACCGGTGCATGTGGCACGGTACAACGCGGGGCGCTGGCGCTCGACACGAACCAGAAAAACGAGACCTCCGCAATGCGAACCGCTTGGCGCAATCTCTGGCGCAATCCTCGGCGCACCGCAATCACGCTCGGAGCGGTGGTGCTGAATACGACCGTGCTCATTCTCATGGTCGGCTGGGTCGAGGGGGTGATGCGCCAACTGGAGAGCAACTCGACGCAGTTGCACCTCGGCGAGGCCCAGGTACATTCGCCGAATTATCTGCGCAACCGCGCACTCGACGCGGTGATTGAGAACCCGCAACGCATTCTCGACGCCGCCGCCGAGGAAGGGATTGCCGCGGCGCCGCGACAGTACGGATACGGAATGGCGGCTGTCACGGAAGAAGGTGAGGAGGCGACCCGCTCCTCCGGGGGCATGATCTGGGGAGTCTCCCCGGACGCCGAGCGGGATGCGTTCCGCTTGCCGCGGCACATCCATCAGGGTCGTTTCCTCGACCATGATGCGGTGCCCAACGGCGAGGGAACGCTTCCGGAAGCGGTGATTGGCGGTCGGCTCGCCCGCTCGTTGCGAGCCTCGGTGGGGGACGAGTTGATTCTCTTCGGCGCCGCCGCCGACGGCTCAACCTACGAGGCGCTGTTTCGCGTTGTCGGCGTTTTGGAGTTGGTCGGCGAGGCGGTCGACCGCTCCGCCGTGCTCGTCCACGAGAAGCACTTTCGGCGCATGTTGTATCCGCCGAATCCAACGGCATGGTACGCGCGCGACGCCGTGCCGGACGAGCCCCGCGAGGAAGAGCGGGAACCGCTGGATCCGTTCGACCTGTACGAGCACGAGGAGCGCGCCGCGACCGAAAACGACAACGGCGAGGCGCCTGCCGACCCGTTCGAGCTGTTTGAGGAGCACGAAACGCCCGAGGAAACCGACGTCGACGACGACGCCCTGGCGTACGAGGCGGCAGACTACGGGCCGCCGTGGGTGGTGCACGAGATTGCGCTGAATTCGCGCGGCACCCTCGACGCGGCCGAGGTGGTACGCACACTTGAGCCGGAAGCGGGGCGCGACGACATCCGCACCTGGCGCGAACTCAACCCCGCGCTGGCCGACATGCTCACGGCGTCGCAGGCAACGACAACCGTGCTCTTTGGCATCTTCTTCCTCATTGCCGCCTTGAGCGTGATGAACACCATGCTGATGGCAACCTACGAGCGCATGCGTGAGTTCGGCGTCCTCAAAGCCCTTGGGACCGGACCCTGGCGGCTTGTCGGCATGGTGGCGAGTGAAGCCGCCCTGCTCGGCGCCCTTGCCGTGGCCGTCGGCGCCGCACTCGGTTCCGTCGTCACCGCGGCGCTGGGCCGGGTAGGCATCGATTTGTCCGGCCTGATGGCCGAGGGGACCACCATCGTCGGCGTAGCGATGGATCCGGTCTGGCGCCCCGTGTACGAGCCGCAGATGATTGTGATGCCCATCATTGGCATGTGGATCATCTGCGTGCTGGCGACGCTGTACCCTGCCTGGCTTGCCGCCCGCGTCAATCCGGTGCGCATCCTTGCCGGCCGCCCAACGTAGCGGTGGGTGAGGCGAGAGTCGCCCAGCGCGGTCGTCGGCAGCCTCGAACGCCCTTTCGGGGCTACGTAGAGTGAAAATTTAAATTTCCGTCGCGCGCACGTTCTTTTTCGCGGCCGCGGTCGTGCCCCAGCGCGAACTCTTGGCGACGCGACGGAGCGAGCGCACGAGTCAGCGCCATCAACCGTGTGTCGAGGCGGGCCGTCCAAAAGGGCAGCGTATGCTCGCCGTGCTCCGCTGGAACCCAAAGTGGTGGGCCAAAGGCGAAGCGGACCCGCGAGCCGGGCAATGGAATGCGAAACGCGTCCCAACTTGAGCGAATCACCACCTCGTGCGACGCGGCCCAGGCCACCGGCACCAACGGAACACCGGTGCGCCACGCAATTCGGACCGCCCCCGGCTTCGCCTCGTAGCGCGGCCCCCGCGGACCGTCGACCGTGAGCACGGGGCTTGCCCCGAACTGCCGCACTGCCACTTCCAATCCGTCGAGCGCCTCAGTGCCGGCCCGTTTGCTCGAGCCTCGCACGACGTGCACGTGTCGGCTCATCTCTCCGATCAACTTCGCAATCATCTCCCCGTCCCGGCTACGGCTTGCCAGCGGACTCACCCAGTGCCCGTGCGCGGCGACGTGCTGTTTCAACAGCCGCATGGTGCCGAGGATACCGTTGTGCCACGAGGCGAACACAACCGGTTGCTGTTCGACGAGGCAACGTTGCATCACGAACTCCCCTCCGTACACGCGAGACCGTCCCGCAGCAAACATCGCCGCGAACAGCAAACGCGCCCCTTTTGCGCCGAACCAGAACGCTACGGATGACCTCATGAAGCTAGATTCTACCTCTAGACGAGCGACGCACGCCCTGGCGTGCGCATCTTCAGGATGCGCTGCAGGAAAAACGGAGACTGAGAGTACAAGGAGTCTCGGCAGCCCACGAGCGCGAAATCTCGCCCGAGGACTAAG
>SKZP01000456.1 GCA_007127275.1 Planctomycetota bacterium | reverse complement strand
CACGTCCTTTTCGGCGTCAACCGGGGCGCGGCCGAGAAGGAGAAGATTTTGGCGATGCTCGTCGAACTCGCCGCCGGAAGCCGGGCGCGTGCCCAGGCGGTGGTGGAGTTGTGCGCCGAGTTTATCCGCAGTCACGGCCGTGCCGAGTGGGTCAAGTCGCTCGTCGGGCTCGCCCGCCTGCGGGAGCGCTACGCCGACCTACACGTCCCCCTCGAACTCGTTGCGCCGCCCAAGGCCCCCACCCGCGGCGCGGCCGGCTAGCCCGCTGTGAACGGCGCTATTGGCCGAACATGCTGATCCACAGTGCGCCGGCGAGCATCAAGAGAATGCCCAGGACGCGGCCGGCGGGCAGTGCTTCGCGCAGGATCCAAACGGCCATCAGCGCGGCGAAGATGATGCTCAAGCGTTTGATCGCGACGAGCTCCACCGCCGGGATGAAGCTCAGGCCGACGACGTGGGCGAGTAGGTGGACGCCGTAGGTCAAAGCGAGCGCGCCGCAGAGCCAAGGCTCTTGGCGGAACACGGCGGCGAGGTTCCGGATGCGCGGAATCACGAGCACGAAGGCGGCGAGGGCCAGCGCGAGGAAGTACCACACGAACATCGCCAGCGGTCCCGCAACGACAACGCCAAGCTTGCCGAGGCCGCCGGTGAGCGAGTAGCAAACGACGACAATCAACATGCCGCGCGCCGCGGGCTGGCTGCCAATGGCTCGCAGCGGCAGGGAAAACTCGTAGAGGCGCCGGCGCAACCGGCCGCGAACTCTTGCGCCGTGCTGTGCTTGTGCCTGGGGCTTGGCGTGGGGAATCTGCAGGTGCCAGACGCCGAGGACAATGGCGATCACGCCGAGCGCCTCGAGGCGCGGCCACGGATCCCCGGCAATCAGTGGCCCGGAGAGCATGACGAACATCGGCGTGAGCGACAGCAGCGGCAGGGCGACCGAGACCTCACCGTCGCGCAAGGCCCGCACATAAAGCAGCAGCGCAATCAACTCCAGCGGCATGCCCAGCGCGACGACGAGCCAGAAGGTCGGCTCCCGCGGAATCGGCCCCGCCAGCGGCAGCGCAAGCAGCAGAAGCGGCGCGACGAGCATCACGCGCATCAGCGCCATTTCGCGCACGCCAAGCCCCTCGACACGCCGGAACAGCTTGCGCACCAGCACGTCGCTAAGCGCAATCAGCACCGCCGTGGTCAGTGCGTACAAGTAGCCCATGCGAGTCCACCCCCACCCGGGTCCGAAGCTGGCGACGCGCCGGCGCCGGGCGGATCCCGCGGACCGGGCGCAACATGCGCTCGACTCATCTCGCAAGCGTCGCGCACTGTACCATTGTGCCGGCGCACCGACGCGCCAACCCGCTCGTTGGGCGAACCTTCGCACCCGCCCAGTGCGCATCAATCCAACCACGAAGCATCACCGACCAACCCTTTCGTAAGGCGGGCCTCCGTGCCCGCACAAACCATCCCGCGGGTGGAGCACGACGGCGCATTCATTCATATGCGGGTTGCAGGCCGACGGTTCCTGACAGGTTCATAGCGAGCAAAGCGGGCGCGGAGGCTCGCCCAAGGCGTGCGCCCTGCGAGGCACGCACGGAACCGCGCGGGGTCGCCTCCCAGGGCGCGTGCTGCGCTCGCCTAGCTTCGTCAAAAATTCGCGACCCTCGGGGGAAGCACGTGGGCGTGGGCAAGCAACCGTGGCCTGACATGGTAGGGCACGCGACGAGCATTGAATTGACACCGCCGCGGCACCGTGCGATATGCACCGTGGCGCAGTGGCAGTTTCTCTTTCGCGGCCGGACCTGACGCAACATGACGAGCAGCAGCAGTAGTAGTGGCACGCGGCGCAACGACGTCCGCAACCTTTCCATCATTGCCCACGTCGACCACGGCAAGACCACGCTCGTCGACGGGCTGTTGCGCGTTTGCCGCGTGTTTCGCGAAAACCAGCAGGTGGCGGAGCGCTTTCTTGACTCCAACGACCAAGAACGCGAGCGCGGCATCACCATCTACGCGAAGAACATCGCGCTCAACTACGGCGGCGTCAAACTCAACGTGATTGACACCCCCGGCCACGCCGACTTCGGAGGCGAGGTCGAGCGCATCCTCTCGATGTGCGACGGGGCGCTGTTGCTCGTCGACGCCTATGAAGGGCCGATGCCGCAGACGCGCTTTGTGCTGCAAAAGGCGTTTCTACACGGCCTCAAGGTGATGGTCGTCGTCAACAAGATTGACCGGCCGGATGCGCGACCGCACGACGTGCTCGACGAGGTGTTCGACTTGTTCTGCGAGCTTGACGCAAGCGACGAACAACTCGAGTTTCCGGTGGTCTACTGCTCGGCGCGCGACGGTTTTGCCGCGTTGGAGCCGGATGGCGAGCGGCGGGGGCTTGAGGTGATGCTCGACGAGATGCTCAAGCATATTCCCGGGCCGGAGGTGAAGCCGGACGAGCCGTTCCGCTGCCAGGTCACCAAGATTGACTACGACCGCTACGTCGGCCGCGTCGCCGTCGGCCGCGTCCGCTCCGGCTCCCTCGAAGCGGGCGCGCCAGTTGCCGTCACCCGGCCGGATGCGGCGCCGCGGATCATGCCGGCGAAGCAATTGCAGGTCTTTGAGGCAATGCAACGTGTCGACGTGCCGCGGGTGCAGGCCGGCGACGTCGCCGCGCTGATCGGCCTCGACAATGTGGCGATTGGCGACACCGTCTGCGACGCCGAGCACCCGGATCCGTTGCCGGTGGTGCCGATTGACGAGCCGACGGTCTCGATGGTTTTCAGCGTCAACGACGGGCCGTTCGGCGGCAAGGTCGGCGAGTTCGTGACCAGCCGCCACATCCGCGACCGGCTGCACCGCGAGGCGTTGCACAACGTCGCGCTGCGCGTCGACGAGGGCCCGACGGCCGAGTCGGTGAAAGTCTCCGGCCGTGGCGTCATGCACCTCGGCGTCGTCGTCGAAACGATGCGCCGCGAAGGCTACGAGTTTTGCGTGAGCCGCCCCGAGGTGATCCTCAAGGAGTTCGACGGCAAGCTGCACGAGCCGGTCGAGCGCCTCGTCGTCAACGTCCCCGAGGCGAACAGCGGCAAGGCGATGGAGCTGATTGGTCAGCGCCGCGGCGAAATGATCGACATGAGCCAGCGCGGCAACCTGCAAACCATCTCCTTCCGCGTCCCCGCCCGCGGCCTGCTCGGCCTGCGCACGCGCCTGCTCACGGCAACGAACGGCGAGGCGACGATGTACCACGTCTTTCACGGGTGGGAGCCGTTCAAGGGCGAGATTGCCACGCGAACCCGCGGCGTCTTGATCGCCATGGAAACCGAAGCGGCGACCGCCTACGCACTCAATGCGCTCAAAGACCGCGGCACCCTGTTCGTCGACCCCGGCACCGCTTGCTACGAAGGAATGATTGTCGGCGAGCACAGCCGCGACAACGACCTCGATGTCAACGTCTCGCGCAAGAAGCAACTGACGAACATGCGAGCCGCCGGCTCCGACGACAACGTCCACCTGCCACCGGCGCGCACCTTCACCGTGGAGGAGGCGCTCGAGTACATTGCCGACGACGAACTCGTCGAGTTCACTCCAAAGGATATCCGCCTGCGCAAGCGCGCCCTCAACGAAACCGAGCGCCGCCGCCAAGCCCGCGCCGCCCGCGACCGCGCCCGCAGCGGCACCACCGCCAGCCGCTGAGCCAGTTGCTCGGTGGTTCTGGATTTCCGAAAGAAGCGGCGAGCGAAGGACACAAGGCTTGCGCCCTGCGCTCACCTTGTTTCGCCCAAGCATTGACGGCGCTTGGGTAGCAAGTTCCGTGATCTCCGGGGCGGGCGCATCACCCATTCCCCTCACCTGCCAAGGGGGAGCGGCACCACACCTGCTTGGTCACAACCTCGCGGGCCGCGGCCCGTGGGCGTATGCGCGTGCAACTGCAATGTCTTCGGATGCCGCTGTAAGACGCCGCGTCTCGAAAAACTTTACGGCACGGCCTGACGTGGGGTGGGCTGCTCGACTATACTGGTGGTATTCGGGGCGCCGCTTTATGCAGAGTTTCTTTGCGTTTCTTCCATTCGTCGTTTGCTTTTGCCGAGGCTCGTTGACGT
>SKZP01000182.1 GCA_007127275.1 Planctomycetota bacterium | reverse complement strand
GTTCCGGTGGTGCCGCAGGGGCCGACGCGGTTGCGGTCACTAATCGCCCGGGTCGGCAAGTTTTGCGGTCCCCGACCGATGGGGCCGGCGTAGGAGACGTGCTCGATCGTCAGGTTCGCGACGCCGAGCTGTTGCTCGATCGCCTCGTTGATGTCGCGTGCAATTCGCTCGCGAGCCAGCACCGCGTCATCACCGGGGGAACGGAGCAAGTTCGCTTGGCCGGCAGGCAAGAAGACGTCGTCGTCTTCGTCACGAACCATGAAGTTCGAGTTGGTGGTGCCCGAGGCATCGCCTGCGTACAGCGCGAGCCAGAATTCATGGCCCGTCGAATACGGCGTGCGCAACTCGGTTTGGTTCGTGATGTAGGCGTTCATCAGGTTGCTGAGGTTGCTGCGGTCGGTGCTTTGGTTGGCCCGTTCGATCGCCCCGAGAATGTTGGGGATAAGAATCGCCGCCAGCACGCCGATGATCGCGATCACGACCAGCAACTCGACGAGAGTAAAACCGCGTGTCTTCTGCATAGAAACACCTCTCTGCTTTCAGGGGCGAACGATACGGTACGGATGAAGCCAAGGTAGGCGGATAGGTTGCGACGGCGTCGCCCCTCCATTTCGCCGGCGCACTCCTTGTGCAGGCGCTCGGTCGCCGTCAACGAGACGTCGATCCAAGCCGGGTAGGGTATCGAAGGAAACCGTGGAACTGCCTGCACACGCTGCAGTATACGCCAGTTGATCGGTGCCGGCAAACCCGTTTTGGACAAAGTGGTGCGCCACCCCAACCCGTGCGTTGCTTGCAAATTGGTCCCTCGGCGTCCGCGGTTAGGTAAGCGCCTGGCGCAGCCGTGAAAGCGCTCGCCGCATGCGGGTCTTGACCGTCCCCTCGGGCAGACCCAGCGCCTCGGCAATCTCGCCGTAGCTCATCTCGGCATTCTGGCGCAACAGAAACACGTCGCGTTCGTCGACACTCAGCTCGCTGATGGCGACTCGCAACCGCTCGTTCGTTTCGTCATGCTCGAGGGCTGCGGAGACCGCCGGCGCCTCCGTGGCCGGGTGTGAGCCGTCGTGGTTCCCCTCGTCGGTGATCAGCGGCACCATCGGCCTGGACTTTCGGCGGCGGTATACGTCGCGCGAGAGGTTGGCGATGGTCGTGGCAATGTAGCCGCGCAGGTTCTTCACGTCGTGCAACGTCTCGCGCCGCAGCCAGCAGCGCACGAACGCCTCCTGCACCACCTCCGCGGCGTCGTCGTGCCGTTCGGCCAAAAGGTTGAGTGCGAGGCCGTGCCACTCCTCGGCGTGCGACTCGAACAACTCGACAAGCTGGCGCTCGAGCGCTTGCGCGGGCTGTTCGTCGTATGCGGCGGCATACGACGGCGCGTCCCCGTCACCGGCCAACGGTTCGGGCGGCGACGCGTGTTGTGCTCGCGCGGCAAACTGGTTTCGTGAGCGCGGCATGAAACCGAAAGGGAGTCACCTTCGTTGACCCGAAGGGCCGGCAGGGGGAGATTCCCCTGCATTCGACGCGCCAACGTCGCGAAAGTTTCGTCGCGACCGCTTTCGCGCAGCTCTGACGAAAAGGCGAGCGGGGGACGAAAGTCCCCCGAGTCTACACGTGTTCGCGAACCCGTTTGACTCGCTCTCGCCAAGTGAGCACCGAAAAACACGCGCTACAAGCCCATGGGCTTGGCCCGTGGGTCGTACAGGGACGCGCGTTTCGACCCCCGGGCAAAGCCTGTGGGCTTGGCCGCCTGATCACCAATTAGGAATGCACGGCGGCTGTAGTGCCCCGTCGCACTCGGAGTAGCGAGATCCTATCATGGGCAGGGTCAATGTCATCGGTCACTTGAGTTTCGCGAGCCGTCCGCCAACCAAAACAGCGAGCCATGTCCACCCCACCGCCACCACACAACTACGGTCACGGTCACGGCCACGAGGGGCCATACGGCGCCAGCACCCCTGCGGGTCCGCCGCCCCCTCCCGCGAGGCCCCATCCAGCGCACCAGGTCGGCGGAACCGAACTACTCGGCCGCGGGTGGAAGGTGGTGGTGCGCAACCTCGGAGCCGTCTTCGGGTATGGGCTTGCGGTGGTGCTGTTGTGGGGCCTGCTGATGGGCATGGTCGCGTCGGTGGTGTATGCCGACCTCTTCGAGGAGTTTGTGAGCCTCGACGGCCGGGTGGCCCTTGAGATGGTGCAAACCGAGGAGATGCCGGCGGAAGTTGTCGACTTGCTTTACGAGGCATCACTGCGAGCCCTTCCGCTCGGCTTTTTCGCCACCGTGCTCGGCGCATTGTTCGCCGCGGGGATTTGCGCGTTCTTTTTGCAGCGCGGTCGCGGGGGGTACGCGGACTTCGGTACGGTCTTTCATGGCTTTCGCGCCTTCGCGACACTGGCCATTGGCGGGGTAATCCTGCATCTGCTGTTCTTTTTCCCCGGTGGTGTCGTGCAAGTCATGGCCTTGGCCGACGGAGGCGCCAACCTGCAGCACGACGGACTTGCCGGGATGTCGTTTCTTCTGCACATCTGGTCCTTCGTCGGCATGGCGCTGTTTCTGCCGTGGGCGCTGGCGACGCTGGATCAGGGCTATCGCGGCTCGGATTCGTTGCGACGCTGGTGGCACCTCTCGGCCGGCTTTCGCGGGGCGCTGCTCGTCGCCTATTTGTTGTACCTGCTGATCATGTTTCTCGCGGTCGTCGTCGGTGCCCTCGTGGTCCCGCTCCTTGCCGTGCTCTTCTTCTCCGTCTCGCCTGCGCTTGGCATCGTTGCGGCCGTCGTCGGAGCTTTCGTGATTTTCATTCCCATCTTCGCGTTGCCGTTCGCCATTGGCGCGGCCGCGTATGACGCAATGGTGCGCTACCACCGTGAGGCGGGCACCGGCATGGTCCACGCCGGCGCCTACCCCGACCCGGCCGCTGCCTACGAGCACGCCCAGTACGACTACGGTCATGGCTACGACTACGGCTACGGTCACGGCTACGGTCACGGCTACGGCTACGGTGATTCGAGCCAGGTCGGTAGCGGGGATCCTGGCGCCTACCCGCAGGTGCCGCCGCAAGCGCCGCAGTCCATGTGGCCGCCACACAGCGAACCGCCCGCGCAGCGACCGCCGCGAGACCCGGGCGAAAGCGACGGCACCCAAGACCCGAGGAGCGGATGAACAGCAACAGTGACAGGGAGAAACGGTTCGACGGAAATGAGGTTGCGCCCAACAACAACGGGGCGAGCCCCGGCCACGACGAGCCAAGGGAGTTGCGCGAGGACGAGTTGCTCGTCGAGTTCGGCGCCGAGGTCGAGCATCCGCTGGATCTCGAGCGACTGCGCCGGGTCGTCACGCGCATTTGCGTCGACCACGGAATCTCGGTTGGCCACCTTTCCTTCACCGTGCTCGGCGACGAGCGCATCCACGCGCTCAACCGCGAAACGCTCGGCCACGACTATCCGACCGACGTAATCAGCTTCGACTACGTCGAGCCGGAGCGGCGCAGCACCCGCGTCGAAGGGGAGGTTGTCGTCAACGCCGACTACGCGGCCCGCGAAGCCCCAGAGCACGGCCACGGCCCCGCCGAGGAGTTGCTGCTCTACTGTATCCACGGCACGTTGCACGTGCTCGGATACGACGACGACGAACCGGACGCGGCGGCCACCATGGCCGAGTTGCAAGAGCGTTACCTGCGCGAGGCATATCACGAGGAACCGTAAACCGTGACCGTTCTCTGCACGGCGTCTGCTGCGACGCCGTGGCGCGCACGCAGTCTCACTGCCGTCTGCCGTCGGGTGCGCAGGCAACGGCACCGTTGATGATGCCGCCGAATGCCGGTACGTTCTCATGTCCTGGCTTGAACATCCTTGGAGACATGGCTGACTTGAGGCTACTACGTACGCGGAGGTCGGTGGCGCAGCAACGCACGGAGATATGAACTACCTGTCGCATTTCGTATTGGCCGAGCGCGACGTTTCCACGCCGGCGGCGGCCGCAGCGAGCCTGTTGCCGGACATGCTCACGTATGCCGGGGCACGGCGGCGCACCCACCGTGTGCCGGAGGCGGAGGTGTGCACGGCCTCGCCGAAGCGGTGGCAAGAGATTCGCGCCGGGATGCG
>SKZP01000020.1 GCA_007127275.1 Planctomycetota bacterium | reverse complement strand
GGGCGTGCTTTGCAGGGGGCCGTTCCAGCTCGGTGCCTGCTCACCGGAGGCGCTTATGGTCGCGGCTGGTATGGCGGCGGAGGACTTTAGAATGACCCCTTTTCGGTGACGTGCGTCGAACATTACGAGCAGCGGCTCGTTGAGCCGGACGTGACGGACATATTCGGATTCGTCGTGCGCAGGTTGGGCGTCGAGCCACGCGAAGTCGACTGGGGCGTGCTCGACGGTGTAGTGCAGCGTCATGTAGCAAACGCCGTGGCTCGTCAGGTTGTGGAAGAAGTGGCTGCCCTGGCTAGGATCAACCTGCATATGCGGCAGGCCCGCCTCGACAATCACGCGGCTTGCGCCGATGTGCGGCCATTCGACGGGGATGCCGAGCGTCGGATCAGAACTGCCCCAGCGTCCGAAGCCGATCAGCACGTAGTGGCGGTTCTCCCCGAGTAGCCGGCGGTTCAACTCGCCGAGTTCCTTGGCGATTTTTCGCGTGGCCGAGGGCTTGAAGCTGTCCGGTTTGACGTAGATCACGTCGGCGAGGTTGTCGAAGTGCCCGTTGCCGAGCGTGAGTTCGGAGTAGGCGAGGATCTGCTCGGCCGGCAGCGAGTCGAAGTGTACGTCGGAAGCCGGCTGATCCATTGAGAGCGGTCGTACTTGCAAAAGGCCGACCTCGGCGGGCGTGCCGTGCTCGGGGTGCAATGTGACGGCAAGTTCGAGCTCGACGTCGCAGTTCATCGCCTTGCGCATCTCGTTGAGGATCATGCGAAAGACCTCGTTGAGTGGCACGGCCTTTGACTTGAGGATGGGCGCGAAGGTCACCACCGGCGAGCCGCGGCGGTCGAGGCCGTCGTAGAGGCGGTCGGAGCTCGGCAGATAACTCGAGGCGACGAAGGTGAGCGTGCCGTCCTCCATGGCGTCTGCGACGTAGGCGCGCTCCATGAAGGTGACCTCGTCGAGCACTTCGTCGGTGGTCGCCCCGCGGTCCATGCGCAGCGCCCAGAACTCGTTTTGGCTGCCCTCGAGCCACGCCTCGACGTTGGGAAATTGCGGGTAGACCGTGGGCCGTGCGGGGCAGTACTGCAGGCTCGTCTCGCCGTCGACAATGGTTTTGCCGAGGCCGAAGGCGAGGTCGACGACCCCGTCGCTTGGTTGCGTTCCCCCGAAGGGGTAGTAGTTGTGCGACCGGGCCACGACGGAGATGGCCGGGTAGAAACGGGTGCCGTGTTGTCGGCCGACGACCGACTGGATGACCACGGCCATTTTCTCTTCTTCGAAGTGCTTGCGAAACGGCAGCGTGCCGGCGACGTAGTCCTTGACGCGGCGGAAGTAGGTCGAGGCGTAGACGAAGCGCACCGCGTCGCAAAGGTGTTTGAGGCGCACGTTCAGATCCGCGCTGCAATTGGGCACCATGGTCGTCTCGTAGACGCCGGCGAAGGGCCGGTACATGGCATCTTCGAGCAACGAGGAGGAGCGCACGGCAAGCGGCATCTTGAAGTGCTTGAGCAGCGTGCGCAGGTCCGACTCGAGCGCGAGCGGCAACGGCACGGAAAGAAACGCCTCGAGGATCTCCTCGTCGCTCTTGTCGGCGCGCACGAGTTGCATCAGGTCGTTGTCCCGCATGAACTGGTCGAAGTAGTCCGTGGCTACGACGACCGTGCGGGGAATCGAAGCGCGCACCCCTTCGACCGGCGCCTTGAGCTTGTGCTGGTAGAGCAAGTTGTTCATGAAGGCGAGGCCGCGAGCCTTGCCACCAATGGAGCCGTGGCCAATGCGCAACATTCGGGCGCGCTTCGCCATCTCGGTTGAGAACTCGACGACCTCCCCTTCGTGGCGGCGCCGCTCGAGCGTCCTGAACTGGTTGGCGAGATACGTGCGCAGCCCGGAGATTGAGCCGAATTCGGTCACACCGACCGGCTGAATCTTCGCAGCAAGCGCGAACTCGGTGCGCGCGCGCAGCCACGTGGAGAAATGGTTGCGGGCCGCGTGGTAGCGCAGCGACTCGTCGGGGATTTCGTTGAGCGCCTTGGCCATCTCCATCACGTTACGCACCCGGGCGACTTGTGTGCCGTCGGGCATACGGAAGATAAAGTCGCCGAAGCCGAAGTACTCGCGGATGAAGTCGTTGATCCGCGTAAACAGGTCGGGGTCGTCCTTGTACGCAAAGTAGGCCCCCATGTTCTCGGCCCGCTCGCGGTTCGAAAGGTCGCTCGACTGAAGGAGCGCCGGAAGATTCGGCCGCTCCGCTTGCACGTATTCGAGCAGCTTGAAGCCCGCTTCCGAGTCGAGTTGCTGCTCGCGCGGAAAGCGGATGTCGGAGATCACGCCGAGCAGATAGGGCCCGTAGCGCTGGCACAAATCCACTGCCTGCTCGTAGGTGCGCGCCAAGAGCACCTTGGGGCGCGCCCGCATGCGCAACAGCCGCTGTACCTGCGTCACCGAGTCGGACATCACCGCCTGGGTCTGCTTGACGAGGTTTGTGTAGAGCAGCGGCAGATAAATGGAGGTGAAGTACGGCGAATCCTCGACGAGCACAATGACACGCACGCCGCCCACGGTAATGTCGTGGTCGACGTTCATGCGGTCCTCGACCGCCTTGATCAGCGCAAGCACAATCTTTGCGTCGCCGTTCCAGACGAACACGTCGTCAATGCCACGCAAGTCGGCCCGGGCGAGGGTCGAGTCGAGATCCAGCGTGTGGTGCGCAAGCAGAATCACGGGCAGCTTCGGATACTGCTGCTTGACCTGTTGCGCAAAGGTGAATGCGTCCGTCGAGCCAACGCGCAGCATGGTCAGCACGCAGTCGTAGCTCTCCTCCTCGAGCATCTCGAACGCTTCGTCGTTGTTCGTCGCCCGGTGTACCTGCGGCGCATTCTGCAGATTGAGGTCAAGATACTCGTTGACGAGCCGTTCACCGAGCCGGCCTTCTTCCTCGAGGATGAACTTGTCGTACAGGCTCGAGACAATCAGGATATTTTTTACCCGCCGGGGCATCAGCTTGTAAAAGTCGCGGAAACCCTCGGTTTCCACCGTCAAGCTGTCGTCGGAGTGTAACGTCGTCATTGGAAACGGCTCCACCGCGCCACGTTCGAAAGCACCGCGTGCGTTTTCCGAGTTTCGTCGTACAAGGACCTCGCTACGACGGTCCCACTAGCCAGAGAGAATACCTCAGGAGATGGCAGGGGATTACATCGGCATCAGAAATGATTGAATACGACCGCCGGCCCAATGGGTGGCGTGATGCGCGGCGTACCCGGCATGGGCGGTCGCTGCGCGGGTCTGCGACGACACTCGACGTTCGGAAGGTATCTTCTGGCAGCTTTTTCCACTGTTCTCCGGCTCCGGTTTCGGAACCAGCCCCATGATTTGACTCGGTGCACGCGCTTTCGCGTGGGGGATTACTCCTTGGCCTCGCCGTTGGGGGAACGCTGCTTTTGCCAGCGTGCGTGGCGCAAGGCCAGAGGACGCACACGCGGCGTGAGGCTAGGAATATCTTGCGGATCCACGACGCGAGCTTCGCCGTCGACTTCTGCGCCGCTGAGATCCAGCACGAGCGGCTCACTCGGCTCACGGGGGATGCCTTCCTCGTCCTCGCGGGGAGGGAGCGTGTCCTCCGGGCGCAGGGTGCCGTTGCCGGAGTCGTCTCTGCCGTTGTTTTCGTTGCGCTCGACCGCGTCGTCGGCGGAGATCTCCCGCGGCTGTCGCGGATCTCTTTCTCTTGCGGCTTGCGTATCTTGTTCGTGTTGCCGTTGCTCGGCAATCTCGTCGAGCACAGCCTGCCAGCGCGCGTCGAGAGCGGCCTCGGCGTCACGGGACTCCCGCTCTTCGGCGGCCAACTCGGCGAGGGCCGTTGCGGCGTCGTCCAGTTCCAACTCTTCAAGCGCATCCAACGCTTCCGTGCGCTCCGTTGCCGCTGCCTTCTCGAGCAACTCGGCGCGTACATTCTCCCACTGATCCTCGCTCATCTCGCCGCTGGCCAGCGCTTGCTGCGCCTCTTCCAGCGCGTCGAGGAACATGCCGTGACGTTCCAACTCGGCGCGCCGGTGCTCGGCGAGCCGTTCCGCACGGGCGAGCGCGGCGGCGAGGCCGTCGTCGTCGGCGT
>SKZP01000453.1 GCA_007127275.1 Planctomycetota bacterium | reverse complement strand
CGTTGAAGGCCCCGCCGAGGAACCGTAACCGGCTGTAGGTCGCTTCTCGCCCCGGCACTATTTGCATTATTGGCGCAAAGCCTTGAATTTCCCGGTGCACGTTCGCCCACCTTTTACAATTCCCCAAACAAGTTGGTGCGGTTTTGGATCTGTTCTCCTTGCGACTCAAGTGTAAAGGCTTTCAAGATTCCTTGACTTTGCGAGATATTGGGGTATGATTTTGGGTGATATGGGGAGGCACTCCCCTGGACGTACCCTTTCTTATTGCACGTTCGCGAAGAAAGCCCCTCCTGCGTTGCTTGGGCCGCGCTCCGACGCAGGATGTCGCACACTCGTCTATTGCTTGACGACATGTGAGGGGAAAGCGAGGGGGAATAGCCATCCGTTAGGCAGAACCAAGGAGGGCTGACATGACAGTTGGGTACTTATCCGGTTTGGCGCGGCGTCGAGGCATCAGTCTGGTGGAGATCATGGTGGTGGTCGTGATCATCGGGATCATGGCCTCGATTCTCTCCGCCTCCTTGAGCTCGATGGTCAGCGGGGCGGAGCGCGAGGTGCAGCGTGTCACCGGCGCGCGCCTCGCGGACGGTGCGATCTCGCGGGCGCAAATGACCCCGATCGCGATGATTGACACCGACACGGTCGAACGGACGACGATTCAGTTCGAGGATGGCGACCAGGACTGGGCCGTCGAATACGGCACGGAGTGGCGCGTCGAGGTGGAAAGCGTGGCGGGGGAGCAGTACGTGCGGATTACCGCCCGCGTGTTTTGGCCGGCCGGTAACTCGGACGACCCGGTTGGCGAGGTCTTGCGCACGACGATGCGCACACCGTGAGGCCCCTGCTCGCAAGGAGGCAAGCCATGCCCAGACGACAAGAACGAGGTCTGACGTTGGTGGAGGTCGCGGTGACGCTGATCGTCGCGGGAGTCGTGCTTCTCCCGTTGAGCATCTTCATCGTCACGATGACGCAAGCCTCGCAAACCGCCAGTGAGCGGATGTCGCTTTCGATGAGCGTCTTGACCGCCACCAACAATCTTCACGCGGACGTGATGAACAGCCACAAGGCGATCGTCGTCAACGACCGCACTTCCTCGCCGTGGATCACACTCTCCGGTGACGGAATGTACGGAGAACCCGGCTCGCAGATCCACTACGAAATGCCCGACGGGCACATCTATGTTTTGCGTCGCACCTCCGAGGGGCAGTTGGTCGTCGAGGACTGGGGGGACGACGGCAGCGCCACGCAGCCGCTCTCCACGCGAACGCTCGCCTTCCACGTCGAGCACTTCGAGGTGCTGCGCGACCCGGATAGGCCGGTAATCGAGGCGACGGTGCAAATGCGCGATCACGACGAGAGCGACGGACTCGCCACCGTCGAAACCAGCCTCGCCCTAATCAATGAAGGAAACTGACGATTCGGAAACGGACCGCATGACCGGGTGAGTGGGGCCTGGCCTCACCCACCCCAACGACAAAGGGAGACGAACATGACTCGCTCACCGAAACCACCCCGCTTCGAAACCCCGCGGATACGCGGCAGCGCCCTCGTGCTCGTCATGGTGCTGATTTTCGCGCTCTCCATCCTGGTGATCAGCATGGGCCGCGGATTAACCATGACGATCAACTCCAACGACCGCGTTGCCGCCGAGTCGGAGATGGTCCAGACCGCGATCGGCTTCGTGCATATCCTCCGCGCCAACATGAGCGACGGCGAGCTTTCCGAGGAGATGAAAGCCTACGACATGGTCAGCGGCCGCGATCGCTACGAGGTCCACGCCGCCTGGGACGACACCCGTGGCTCCTCGATCTTTCACACCTTCCGGCTCGAAGAACAAGAGGACGACCCGGCGCTCGACGAGGACGAGGCACGCATCACCGTGCGGGCCGAGCGCCAACGCGGCTCAAGGAACTTCTCGCGCGACGTGTCGGTGATCAGCCTTACCGTCCGCTCGCCGCCCCACAATGCCTACTACGGGAACAACGTCGTCATCGGCGACGGACTGACGACGAACACGCCCCTCGGTACGCTCGGCGACGTCTACGGGCTCGACCCGGACGATCCCGCGCTTGTCTTCCACGGCGACGACGTCTTCGTCGCCGGCGAATACCACAACTGGGAGTTGGCCGAGGGGGACGGCCTGGTCCATGAGAACGCCAATGTCCCCGGGCTCGAATTCGACGTCGGCGAGATGGTCGCCGAGAAAGAACAAGAGTGGGCCGACGGGGGCTACAACCAAATCGCCCCCGGCGAGGAGATCCGCGACCCGTACACGGGCGAGACGGTGCGCGTGCCGGACGACGGGGACAAAGCGGTGTGGCTCAAGTTCGACGAAAGCGAGCCGAACCACGTTACCCTCGCCACAACCCAATCGGCGCGCCAGTCGGTCGCGAATCCCTACTCCGACGAGACGGTACAATGGCCGGTGACCTACACCGAGGACGGCGAGGCGGTCATTCACATCAGCGAGTTTCGAGATGTTGCCGTCGAGGGAACCTACTCGAACGACATCACGATCGTCGCCGACGAGGGGACCCTACAAATCGTAGGAGACCTCGAAGGGAGCAGCGAGGATACCGCGCCGATCGGATTGATTGCCGCGGGCCACGGTAATGAGACCGGCAGCGAGGCCGAGCACGAAGGCAACGTCTACGTGCGCGGCATGCGCAACAGCCAGGACTACGGCTTTGCCGAGGACTCCGACGGCGTCGTCAACGCCCACATCTACTCCGCCGGCATCATCAGCCACTTCCACCCCACCGGCACGATGGACACCCTGGAGTTCAACGCAAAGATCATGGCGATGGGAGAAGGGGCGTCGGAAGACCCGGAGGACGGGAACTGGCGCACGACGAACACCGACTTTTACAACGTCGCTCACAATCGCCACTTCTGGGAGCCGATCAACGACGCCTATCCGCCGGGGATGGATCCGGATCACATCAACGTGATCAACATGCCGCCGCAGATCAAGAGCGGCTCCTGGTCGATCGGTCGGATCAACTCCGCGGCCATCGACTAATGGTTCCAGCGGGAGTGGCAAGGCGGAGCCGGTCGTGTCGTCCCCCGCGGGCGGCCGCGCTCCGCCGCGCCTCGCTTGCCTTGGAACAACGTGCGAGCCGAACACGCGAAAAGGCCGAGGCCATGACTATCGAAATCCTGACCGATCCGAATCGCCCGGAAAACCGCCGCGGCTCCTCGAGCCGACGGCTCGCCCAGCGGGCGCGCCAGGGCTTGAGCCACTGGCAACTCGGCTTGCTCGGGCTGGCGGGCGGACTCGTCTTGCTCGGTTTTATCCAGCAGATGAACACCGAGCCGGAGCGGGCGGAGGCCGCCGACAGCCATGATCCGGGCCAGCCCCAGCCGCACGAGCCGGAATGGCTCCCTCAACACCTGCAAGCACTGGAGCCGGAGGAGTTCGGCCGCATGAGTTGGCGGGACGATCCGGATTCGCTGTATGACTCGGTGCGACCTGTGGCGATCGTCGAGCGCAACGCCTCGAGCCGCAGCTTGCGGGTCGCCTTGCGCCAGGAACACGCCGACGGGCTGTGGCGTATCCATTCCGTGCGCCAAGGCCAGGAGATCCCCGGGACGGGCCTGCGGGTTGCACGGATCGACCGGCATATCGCCTTCGCCCGCGATGATGCTCAAACGCTGCATCGCCTCTTCCACCCCGCCGAGTGGGAGAGCCTCCACGAGACGTACGGCTTCTCCGCCGAGCCCCCCTGCTCGACGTTTCATCTCCGCCTGAGCAAGACGAGCATGTGGGCGCTTTCCCAAGGCTCGCGCAGTCTCTATCAACTCGATCTGACCACACAAGCCGGCGAGCGCATCCCCGACGAGCGCTTTGCCGAGCTGGTTCCGGTGCTTGAAAGCTTCGCCGTGCAGCTCGAGCGCGCACAGAGGCGCGGGGATACCGTTTCCGCGGAGCGCGTCTTGAACAATCACCTCGCGCAGCACCGCGAGCGGGACATCCGCGCAGAGCCGGAGACGATCCCGCCGCCTCTTGAGGAGCGCTGACCGTGCCGTAGCCGGAACGCGTTGGCTGTGGACCCCAGCGCACGTTTCCGTGGGGCGGGCCTCCCAGCACCGTTAAGGCAACCAGCAATTACG
>SKZP01000224.1 GCA_007127275.1 Planctomycetota bacterium | reverse complement strand
CCGCAATCCCCGGCTAGCGGTTAGGTTCCGAACGTTGCACGCCATGAGCGAAGGCTATACGAGGCGAACCCGCGTGGTTCGTTTCGCAACACGAGCGACCGACTCTCGCCTCATAACTGAAACCTTAATGGCATTCAGGCGAAAGTGCGCAATTTACATTACTGCAACTGATTGGCGATCTCGGGCATGAGCGGGCGGACGCAGAAGCTCTTTAGGGCGAAATTGCTGCCTTCGCCGACGCGGGTGACGAAGAGGTCGCGGAAGTGTTGGATCAGGCCGAACTCGTCGAAGCTGGAGACGCCGCCGCAGACCTCCATGGCCAGGGTCATCAGATCGCTTGCGCGGCGACTCAGCTCAATCTTGATCTTCGCGGCGGTTTCACGTGCCAAGGTGCCTTGGTCGTACCGCTTGACGACGTTGATCAGCCAGTTCGCGCTTTGCTCGACGAAGATGTCGAGGTCGAGAATGACGTCCTGGACGCGCTGGAAGCGACCAATGGGCTTGTCGTCGAACTGCAGCCGTTCTTGGCAGTAGGTGCGCGTGCGGTCCAGCGCAAAGGCGGCGGATGCGAGCGCCAGCGCCGCGATGAATTGGCGGCCGCCGTTCAGCGTCGTCACCATTACTTTGAAGCCGCGGTTTTCCTCGCCGACAATGGCGTCGCCCGCGACTTCGACGTTGTCGAAGGCGATGCTGCCGGTGGAGGATTGCTTCCAGACTTCCTTGCCCTCCATCTCCTGGTAGTGGACCCCTTTGGCGTCCATCGGCACAAGAAAGCAGGTGGTGCGCTTGCCGTGCGGCCCGTCGGGGTCGGTCAGCGCGTGGACGACGACGTGGCTCGCCCAGCGGGCGTTGGTGCTCCAGCACTTCTCCCCGCTGATGCACCACCCTGAGCCGGTACGCACCGCCCTCACCTCCGGATTGGCGGCATCCGAGCCGCGCCCGGGCTCGGAGAGGCCGAAGACCACCATCCGCTTGCCCGCGGCGAGGTCCGGCAAGTGCGCGCGCTTTTGCTCTTCGCTTCCGTAGGCGAGCAGCGGATTGATCCCGAGGCTCGCGGCCGCACCCGGTGTAATCGCGACGCTTTGGCTGTGGTAGCCCAGGGCGAGCCCCATCAGCAGCATGTGAATGGCGCTGCCGCCTTGGCCACCGTATTCCTCGGGCACGGTCAACCCGAACAGGCCCATCTCGCCCATCGCGGCAATGGCCTCGTCGCTGACGAGCTTGTGGCCGCGTTCCCAGGGGAGCAAGTGCGGCGCGATTTGTTCTTCCGAGAACTCGCAGACCGACTGGTAAAAGCTCATCAGGTCTTCGTCAATGAGCGGCTCTAGGTAGATATCAATCCGTCGGTCCATCTCCACCTCATGCTCGGGAGTTGTGGCTGTGCCGTCGCGTTCGGGCAAACGGACGGCGATTGCCCGGCGCATCGACGTCTTCGCCAACGTCACAGCCAGCCCTACCACATTTCTCCGAAAGCCGCCACCATGTCCGACAACGCGCATGCCTCTCCACGCTGTCAACACATCACCCCCAAGCCCACGGGCTTCGCCCGTGGGTCGAAGCCACATGCGGGCGTCGCGCTCCCATGCGGGCGTCGATTCACGGGCGAAGCCCGTGGGCTTGGGGGCGATACATCGACGACGTGGCGAGGCACGGGCGACGACGAGCGCCGCCTATACGCAACCGGCTTCGCCCTCGCGAGATGAGCGAGAGCGAAGCCGGTGAAGTCGTGCTTGCCGAGGCAAGCGACATCGCTGGGCGCAAGCGACTGCGCTAGGCAATCCGTCGCCGTGCGAGGCCCACGAAGGCAATCAGTAGGGCAAGCGCCACAAGTTTACCGAACGCCGAATTCGGCAAGGCACCGCAGCCGCCGCCGCTGCCGTCTCCGGCTTCCAGGGGTGCGGGGCCACGCAAGATGACGGTCGCGACAGTAAGCGCGTTGTTCACGTCGCGGGCGATGATGCGTACTTCGACCTCGTCACCGGCGCCGATGCCGGTGATTTCGTTCGCGAAGATCTCGCCGTGTAGGCCGGCTTCATCGTCGAACTCGAGCCCGGCATCCTCGGCCTCTTCGCTGAATGTCACGGCGACCTCGAACGGTTCAACACCGCCGACGATGACGATCGGTTGCGGCCCCCACGAGTCCCCATTCTGGAGGATTTCCGCGATCATATCGGAAACTTCGATCTCGGGAATCGAGCGCACTTCCAGGGACATGTTGCCGGTGTCGGTATCGCTGAAGTCGAGGTCTTCGACTTCGACGTTGAAGGAGAACGTCCCCTCGGTGCCGAACGGGACGGTGCCGGTGACGCGGCCATCCGATTCGAGCGTGAGGCCGGGAGGCAGGTCGCCACCGGTAAGCGTGAACTCGAAGTTTTCGGAGCCGCCGGAGGTTTCGATGAAGCGATCATAGGAGAAGCCCTCGGTCGCCGCCGGCATGACCGTTTCCTCGATCTGCACGACGCCCGCGAACACGGTCAGCGTGTAGGTGCGGGTGTGGTCTTCGCCGCCCGACTCGAAGGTGACTTCGATTTCATAGTCGTCCGCGTCTTGCGGATCGATCGTGGAGGCGGAGAGCTCGCCCGAGGAGGAGTCGATCCCGAAGTTCGGGGGCAGTCCGGTTGCGGACCAAGTCCCCGTCGCAGTGGATGGCTGTACGGAGAAGGTGTGCGAATAGCTGCCTACATCGGCGTTGGCTGCCGGGATGGAACTGTCTTCAATGTGGAAGTCGCGAAACTCGATCTGCATGTAGTTGAGCAGGTCCGAGCTGCCGGATTCGGTCGCCGAGTTGGCGTCGTCATTCCATTGTCGCCACCCGCCGAGGGGCGGAGGCGCTACGTTTTGGTCGTCGACGATATAGGAGGTGCCACCGCCGGTGGGGGGTTCGAACATTTCGATCTTGATGCCGAGCGAGCCACCGGTGTACTCGAAGAAGTCCGTCAACTCGATCATCGTGTACTCGAAGGTGGGGGCTTCGAGGTCCATTTGCCCCTCCAGGGCGACGACGGTTGGGCCGGTGAAGTTGTCATCGAAGGTCGGATCGGGAGGCGTGCCGGTCGTGAAGGTGGACTCGCCGATCGTGATGCGTGCATCCGCGAAGAACAAGCCGGAGGTGCCGAACGGGGTGAATCCGATCGCGGTGATGTACCCGGTCGCCGGCAGTTGCGCGTCGGGGATGTGCTGCATGAAGGTCCGGCTGGGCACCGAGGTGCCCGGGGGGAAGAAGAAGTCGAAGGGAACCACCGAGGTCGTGGTGAAGTTGGCGCCGACGAAGATCGTCGGATCCAGCACGACGGGGTACTGCGCCTGACTCATCCACTCCAGCGAAACCTCGGCAACGACCGTGATCGAGCCTTCGCGTTGCTCGACGATGCGGTATTGGCCGTCGACCGAACCGGCGGCGGCATCCATCGCGAAGACGTTTCCGAGGCGGAATTGCACCTCCCCGGAGGCGTCGACGAACTTCACCGTGTCGGTGAGCACCGCACCGGAAGCGGTCGTGGTCGCATCGCCGAACTCGACGGTGAGGTCGCCGGAATACTGCAGGACGCTTTTCGTGCCGACCGAGCCGGCTTGCACGGCGAAGGCGGGCTGCTCGTGCAGGACGAGGTCGTACTTCACCATTTCGTCGTGCACCCGATACCGATCGTCGGCCTGGGGGAAGACGTTGTCGTAGTGCACGTAGGCCCCGTCGACACTCGGATTGCCGTTCATGCGCCCGAAGCTTTGGGCCATTTCACCGCCGGAATCAAAGACCGCGAGATCGCTCTGTTGCACCGAAAGCGTCGTGTCGCCGCCGGGGCGAACGAACGAAAGGGTGCCGGCGCTCGTCGCCGGGAATGTTGCGTGCATGTGGTCCGACTCGGCGGTGCCAAGTACGGATCCATCCGCGTTCTCGGCGACCTCGAGGGGCGCCGGCAGATCGCCGCCGATCTGTACGGTTTGTCCGTGCGCTACCGCCGCGGGCAGCATGATTAAGGCGGCAAGAACGAACGTAGTCGCCTGTCGTGCATTCATATTACGTCTCCCTGTATCCGTGCGTACTCGAAAACCTCACCCGGCCCGCATCCGGTGCCCGTGTGAAGATGTGGTGGTCCGACTGGTTAAGCGGGGTAGCGTAAGCAGGGTTCGGAATGCTACT
>SKZP01000560.1 GCA_007127275.1 Planctomycetota bacterium | reverse complement strand
CTGAACCCTTCGAGGTCGGTCTTGTCGTGTTCTTGCGCGTAGCGGCGCAAGAAATGTTGCGCGAGCAACGGAATGTCGCCGGGGCGCTCTCGCAACGGCGGCAGGTGAACGGTAAAGGCGCTGACCCGCGAGTAAAGATCCTGGCGGAACTCACCGTTGCGCAACGCCTCTTCCAAGTCACGGTTCGTTGCCGCGACGACGCGCACGTTCACCTTGATCGGCGTGTTCGCGCCAATGCGCGTAATGGTTTTCTCTTCGAGCACGCGCAAGAGCATGGCCTGCGTCTCCAGCGGCATCTCGCCGAGCTCGTCGAGAAACAGCGTGCCACCGTCGGCATACTCGAACTTGCCCTGGCGCTCCTTGTCGGCGCCGGTGAAGGCCCCTTTGACGTGGCCGAAAAGTTCACTTTGCAACAAGTCGCCGCGCAGGTTCGCGCAGTTGACCGTGACGTAGCGCTGCTTGCGCCGGTTGGAGGTGTTGTGGATGGCCTTGGCAATCAGTTCCTTGCCGGTACCCGGCTCACCGGTGATCAGCACGGTGACGTTGGTCGGACCAATGGTGCGCACCTCTTCCGTGGCACGCTGCATGGGCGGGCTGTCGCCAATGATCCCTTCGAGGCCGAAGCGCTCGTCGACCAGCCGTTCGAGTTCCCGGATGCGCCGCACGTGCCAGCCGCGCTCCAGCGCCTTGCCCACCTTGTTGCGCAAGTCTGAAAGATCAACCGGCTTTTCAATGAAGTCGTAGGCCCCCTCGCGCATCGCCTCGACCGCCGACTTCACGTCGCCGTGGCCGGTCACGAGGATCACTTCCACATCTGGCTGCACCACCTTCGCCGACTTGAGGATTTCAATGCCGTCGACGTCGCGCATCTTCAGGTCGGTGAGCACGAGGTCATACGGATTCAGCTTGAGTTGGCGAATCCCCGCCGAGCCGGTGGTTACCACCTCGGCGCTGTGGCCGGCCAACTCAAGACTCTCCCCCATGGCCTCGGCATGATTCGGGTCGTCGTCAATGACGAGGATGCGCCCCGTGGGAGATTCCGACTCGCTCGCAGAGGCGGCGTCAGGGGTGGCCGAGTCATGCGGCGGGTTGCTTCGCCCGTTGTCCCGTGGGTCGTCGCCAACGCTGGCTTGGGTGCGAGCGACGGAGGATGCGTCGTCCGGCATGAAAGAAAACAGTCTACCCAGAATGCCCAGCAAGAAATTGCGGCTCCGATTCCGCAAACTCCTGCAAGCAATACCATGACACATTGGCAGGGGCAAGTCGCATGAGTGAGTGAGCATCTCCGCGTTGTGGATTTCGTCCATCCGAGCCCCCGGGCATCACCCGCGGGTCGAATCTCAAGCTTGCCCGCGAGTCGCAGCCGTTTTTCATTTCCAAGACGAGCGCAGGGCGCCAGCCTTGCGAGGCGAAGCACGGGACCACGGGGGCTCGCCTTGCGGGGCTGTCCCCCTGCGCTCGCCTTGTTTCGTCGCAACCCCCGAACCGGCTGCGACCCAGGGACGAAGCCCGTGGGTTTGGGGACATTTCAACAACATGGAGACGCGCGGTCGCTCAATCAAAGGCGAAGGCGAGGGTGATGTACGGCGTGATCGCCGTGGCTGTGTCGTAGCGGCCGGTTGTGGTTTCGACTCGCCAGGTACGTTCGAGCGTGACGCCGAAGCGCAAGTCGAGATCATTGAACGGCTGGATGGCCGCGTAGGCGCGTAGCATGGCCGTCTCGTCCAAGCGAAAGGCCTCGGCAAAGCTTGCCACGCCCCGCTTGGCATACGTCGCACCGACGCGGAAGGGCAGGCCGCTGCCTTCGAGCATCCGCAGGTGTAGGATCAACCGGCCGAAGTGCTGCGCCGGCGCTTCGAAGTAATCCGCGTAGCGCGCCTCAATGGCGAAGAGCTTGTCCAGGCCCCAGCGCAGCGACACGGCAACGCCGGAGCTGGAACGGGTCGCCTCGCGCATGAAGCCGAGCTTCGTCCGCGTCGACTCGGGGGTGGGGAACGCGTAGCGCTCGACGAGGTAGAACGTGTCCGCCCAGAACGGTGCGAAGCCGCGGCCGAGGTGGTGATATTCGAGACGCACATCCAGCGGCAGCGAGTCCCAGATCGGTACGTAGAGGCGCAGGTCGAGCCCCGCAAAGGCCGCGGCGCCGTGGTCGAGATACACCGCACCAGAGACGAACGGCCTGAGTTCGACCCACGTGTCGTAAATCAGCGGCACCGTCAGGTCGGCGGCTACGTAAAGGAGATCCGTGGTGCGCGCACGGATGTTGCGCTTGCTGTCGAGCAGCACCTCGTCGTCGTCGAGGCGTAGCGACGTCGGCGCATTGAAATCACCGGCAATGGTGATGCCGAGCTCCGTATCCGTCACCGGCATCTGCGGCTCGCCGGCGAGCACGAGGGGGCGGACGAAACCGCGCAGTGCAATCACATCCCAGTCGGTAAACGAGTTGACGAACGACTCGTAGCCGAGGCCCCCGAAGTCGAAGTCGAACTGCAAGCCGATCAACGGCGAATCCATGTCGACGGTCGAGGAGTAGTGGTTGACGAAGTGGCCGTAGCCCACGTGCGTCTCGCGCCCCGAAAAGCGGCCGAGGTTGAAGAAGGCGGCCCCTTCGTCTTTGTAGCCGTAGCGCAATGCCTCGAGGATGGCGAAGAAGTCGGAGGCTTCGTTGAAGGCGTTGCGCTCCAAGGCTACCGGGTCGACGTGTACCGGCACTTCGAAGTCGAGCGCCAAGGTCCAATTGACCATGGAAAAGCTCATGCCGAGGCCGAAGAGCACGCGGTCACGCGAGTCGCCCGCACCGTGCATGGAGGCGTAGCCGAGGCGTCCGTAGACCTCGAAGGTGCGCTCCTCCCCGAAAGCGCGCGGCCGGTCGAGCAACGGCGGCGGCAGCTGCTCGTCGTCGTTGTCGGCAAGTTGCGCCTGCGCTAGCGCGGGTGGCAGCAGCAAAAGAAGCAGTGCCACCACGAAGGCAGCACGCGAGAACGCCTGGGGCGGCGCACGAAACACGGAAAGAGCGGTCACAACGCAAGGCCTCCAAGGCGGGGCTGGGATGCTGCGAAGGCGAGCGGGGATGCTACGAACGGCTCGTTAGGAGACGGGGGGCGCACAGGCAAACTTCTCGGCCCGAAGGGGCATTCGAGGGTAGCGCAGGGCGGCAGCCCGAGATTCATGCGGGATGGGGGCAACACAGCCTGCTAGCCGCGAACTCGGCGTGCAGCCACCGTCGTAAGCAGCCACTGCGCGGCGCCGGTCGCAGCGAGCAACAAGGCCCCCAGAGTGCCGAGTGCCAAGCGCCAATGCAACCAGCGAGCCGAGAGCAGCTTCGCATCCGCCGTCGCCATCACCACGGCAAGCGCTGCGACGAGCAGCAACGCCGCGATCCCGACGGCGTACAACGCGAGTATGGTCCGTCGCCACGCTGGCTTAAACCAGCTCAGCGTCGCCGCGGCAAGCGCCGGCAGCGCCGTCGCCACAAGCGGCTCAAGCCCCCCCACGGCAAGCACCAGCAGCACAAAGGCGAAGCCGCCGCCAAAGCCCGCCGCCACCTCACGGCGCACGCGCAACAGGAAAAGCCCCGGCGCCACGCACACACCCCAGCAGCCGAGCAGCATGAGAAGCAACGCACCGAGCACGGCCGCATCCAGCGCCAACGGTTGCGCGGCCACCCCGCTTAGCAGCGCCGCGAAGACGAGGCCGTAGGTCAGTGCAAACGCCACCCACACGGGGCCGCGCCACGTCCCCGGCAGCTTGAGTGTTCCGAGCGTCGAAAGCGCGACAAGCAACGCCGCCGTGGCAAGGCCGGCGAGCACGCGTCCCTCATCGGTGGTAAACGGCGCGTCCAGCACCGCCGTCGGCGGGCGCTCGACAATCTCCACCGTCGTCCCCACGGGACTGCCATCCGGCCCCTCGATGGCCACCTGCCGCGCAAGATCCAGCGGTATTGCCACCGAAGCAAGCAACAAACCCACCGCAAGCACCGCGAGGACGCTGGCAAGCCAGCGCCCCCCGTGCAAGACCGGGCCGTAGTCGGCCTCGCCGTTGATCGAAGCGTGCGGCTGTGACATGGCGAAGAAGGAGCCGGCGTGGCCGCGGATGCGGCAACGTCACTCGTGCGCTACCCCCTCATCCGCGTCTCGGTCCTCGACG
>SKZP01000103.1 GCA_007127275.1 Planctomycetota bacterium | reverse complement strand
TGTAGTCCTAAAGAAAGGCCCATGGGTTTGAGATTCGGAACTTCAACGGCATCAGAAGTCGTTACAGTCGCTCGCGCAGACGCTCACGACCGCGGCCCGGGGGAGGCGTTCCACGCATTGGGATACCGTCGGACGTACCCATCTTGCCCGCAGATCAGGGTACGTAAGGAGCTGTCCGAGGGGGGATGCAAGTCACAAGCCCACCTGGGGGCGCGTTGCTCTCGGACGCCAAATGGAGCCAGTCAACGCGAACGCCGCAGCGGCGCGTTTGCGCGGCTGCGGCGTTTCGGTTTTGCGCTTTCGGTTTTGCGCTTTCGGTTTTGCGCTTTCGGTTTTGCGCGTCGTTGGGCTCGAGTGTCGTGCGGGCTAGCGTACCACGGAGTTGATGAGAAGCCGGGTACGGCGAGCTCCGACGACTCGTGCCACTACTCGTCGGCGCCGGCGTCTTCGCCGAATGCCTCGGCGAGCGTTTCCTGGACCGTGTCGAGCAATTCGGCGCCCGCGGCGCCTCCGACGACCTTGCCCTCCGGATCAATCAGGACGAGGAACGGCAAGGCGGTGACAGCGTACTCGTCCATGGCATCGCCATCGACGTCGAACAGCTTCATCCACTCCCATCCGTTCTCCTCGCCGACTTGTCGTTGCCGTTCGGCGGTGTCGCGCGAGCTCGAGCCGATGCTGACCATTTCGAAGTTCTCATTTTGGTACCGCTCCCAGAGCGGCTTCAGGTGTTCGTTGGCCACCTGAATGCAGCCACGACACCACGTGGCCCAGAAGTCGAGCAGCACGTAGTTGCCTTCGAGATCTTCGAGGCTGACCCGTTCGTCGCCGTCCACCTTTGGTAGCGTGAAGTTCGGCGACGTCGTTCCCGGCTCCCGGTACAAGAGCGCTCCGCGAATGTTCCGGGTGTAGTGGGACGCGATGCGGGCATCTTGTCCTTCTACGTCGGCAAACTCTTCGAGGACCTCGTTCGCCTCATCCTCGTTGCCGAGGTTGGCATGGGCGACACCGAACATGCCCAGGAATTGCAGGCGAGCCTGGCCTTCGAAGTTGTCGAGGTTCTCACCGAGATACTCGACGATCGAATCCCAGTTCTCTTGAATCTCCTGGACTTGCAGCCAAACGCTAACGGCGTCGTTGTAGTGCTCGCCATCCGGGAAGTTTTCGCGGTAGCTAGCCGCGGCCGCCTCGATCGCCTCGAGGTTTTCGTCGGACTGCTCCTCCTGATACTGCTGGATCGCTTGCGTGACGGCCTGCCAGGCGCCGGCTTCGTCGTCGTTCTTGGCGTGATTCGCTGCGGTCAAGAGTGCGGACGAGACCGCAAGCACCGCAACGAGGCTCACCCCTACTAAGGTTCGAAACATCAAGTCCTGCTCCTCTCTGCGTCGGACGAATCGGGGGAACTCATCCACTTTGTGCGTCAACGTCGCCGTGCGTGGCACCACCCCCGCGGGCCCATTCTTGCACGGTTTCCACTCAATCTTCTTCTTGCTCCCCGGCCTCCCCGTCCTGGGATTCGTTTTCCCCTGCGTCGTCTTCCTGCTCGGCCTCGAACCCGGCGCGAATCACCTCGGCAATCCCGGAGCCGACTCGTACCACCTTGCCTTCGGCGTCCAGCTCCACCAGGAACGGCAAGCCCCGCACGCGGTAGGCCTCGAACGCGGCCCCATCCTCGTCGCACAGAAACAGCCAGGGATACTCGTGTACGTCACGAAAGGCCCGTTGCGTCTCGGACGACTCACGACTTAGTAGTACGAGTCGCGGTACGGGGGCGTTTGCGGAATCTGCGTCGTTCGCCTCGGGCTGTGGCCAGCGAACCAGCTCGGTGCGCAGAAGCATGCGGCTTGCCGGGTGCCAACTCTCCCAGAAGACGAGAACGCACCGCTGCCCCGTAAGATCCTCAAGCGACACCCGTTCCTCGGCGTCCCCGTCGAGCGAAGGCAGAGAAAAGGCCGGCGGCGTCTCTCCCGGCCGCAGCCGCTGCTGGCGCTCAATGGCGTAAATGGCCCGTTGCGCGGCGGCTCGCCGACGGCGAGAGTCCTGGATGGCACGCAATTGCGAAATCAGCCCGGCGGCTTCCTCGTCGCGGCCGAGCCGCACCAGCGCCCCGGCCTTTTCCTCGAGCAACCAAATTTGCAACTCGCCGCGCATCTCGCGCAAAAACCGCGTCGTCAGCAGTACAATCCGCTCATCCTCGCCGTGGCGTCGGCAAACCTCGAGCACCACACGCAGCGTATCCAAGCGGCGCTTTGGGTCCCTCGTCGGGTTGCGCAGCCATTGCTCGCCGAGCTTGATGGCCTCGAGCGCCGCCTCGTCCTTCGGCGCCGCCTCGTAGTCGCGCAGCGCATTGACGAACTCGGTCCACGCCTCGTCTTCGGCCTCGGTACTCGAGCCTTGCCGCGGCGGCTGTGCCATGCTGACAGGCTGCGGCCCGGTAGTCAGCACGATCAGCAACGCGCCAAGGGCAACGAACAACAGGCGGGGCGCAAGCCGAGTCCCGCGACCGGTACGGGGAAGGGGAAGCGCCTTCGAAGCGAAGAGAACCATACAAATTCGATCAACTGCGAGTGGAATCGAACTACACCGAGCCTAGCACCGCGAACCTGGGTTGACAATGCCCGCGACGCTACCTGTGGAGGCACAGAAGGTGCGAAACGAGCGTAGTACGGAGCCCGTGGTGGCGCAGCAGCAGTGCCGCCGCGGGCTTCGCCGTTTGCGCAGCACGAACGCGGCGACAAACTCGAAACCTAAGCGACCAAGCACGAATGTTTTGGGCGGGCCCCCGTGCCTGTCCACGGCGAGCGACGGTAGTGATTTTTCGCACCCCGTGGGTTTCTTAGGGTGTGCGGAACGTGCGCGAGGCCGTTCGACCAGGGCTCCTGATGGTCGGGCACGCAGGCCCGGCCTTCGAATTCGTGGTTGGTCGAGCAGATTCGAGTTTGTCGCCGGCTTGTGTCGTCGCTCGCCTTGGAATGCAACGAAATGGTATGACGTGCCGCGGTTTCGCCCGTCCGCCTTCGCGCAGCACGTAGCAGCAGCAACCTTTGCACAGCCATGACGACTCGCCCATCATCCTCGAACGACACACCGGCGACGCGCCGCTTCCTTTCCGGCGTACAGCCCTCGGGGCGTTTGCATCTCGGCAACTACTTCGGCGCCATTCGCGGCCACATTGACGCGCAGGAGCTTGCCAATACCGAGTGCTTCTATTTCATTGCGAACTACCACTCGCTGACGACCATCCAGGACCGCGAGACGCTTCTCGAGAACACGCGTGAAGTGGCGGTGTCGTACCTTGCCCTCGGGCTTGATCCGGAGCGCACCGTCTTTTACCGCCAGAGTGATGTGCCCGAGGTGACCGAGTTGACGTGGATCTTGAGCACCTGCGTCGGCATGGGCCTGTTGGAGCGCGCGCACAGCTACAAGGACAAGGTAGCCCGCGGCCTGACGCCGAGTGTCGGCCTGTTCACGTATCCCGTATTGATGGCGGCGGACATTCTCGGGCCGCAATCCGACGTGGTGCCCGTCGGCAAGGATCAGCAGCAGCACGTGGAGATGACGCGCGACATGGCTGCCGCCTTCAACAGCGTCTACTGCCAAGACCGCGAGCCGGTCTTCAAGCTGCCGGATGTGCGCTTCACGGAAGTGCCGAAGGTACCCGGCACCACGTTCGACAAGGGAGCCGTCGCCATCATCACGTACTTGCTCGAGCGGTTGCCGAAGGAGCATTACTTCGAGGTGCGCCGCAAGGCTCCGGCGGTGATGGAGCGGATGGTGGAGCGGCTAAAACAAGTGATTGAGGAGCAAGGGATCACCATGAGCGAGCAGCTTGAGACGCCGGCAACACAGGCAGCCGCGTCACTGCTGAAAGAGGCGTTCCCGTTTGTGGAGCTCAAAGACGTGCGCATTCGCACCGCCGACTCGCTCGATCAGGCGCGTACTTTGCCGGGTGACGCGCACGAGGGGGAGTTGTTTCTCAATGCGTATGTGCCGGTGCCGGAGGTGCTGTTTCTCTCCGAGCACGGCAAGCGGGTCGCGGCGAAGATGTCGAAGTCTTATGGCAACACCATTGAGATTTTCGCGGAGGGCAAGGCCTTGAAGAAGTCGGTGATGGGGATTGAGACCGACAAGAAGGCGCTGGAGGATCCGCTT
>SKZP01000604.1 GCA_007127275.1 Planctomycetota bacterium | reverse complement strand
CTTCTTCGAGCGTCACACCGTCGAACTCCTCGGCCCGCTCCTTGAGGCGCGCAAAGACGGCCGCGGCGCGCTCCGGCCGGGCCCGCCAGCCACCGACGCCGGCGGCGAGGCGCTGCAACAGCTCGAGGTCCTGGCGCGCCTCCTCCGGCTCGGTGACGCACGGCATCACCCGCTGCACGCGCAACTGCGGCTCAACCGTCTCGCCGTGGCCGCGCGTCACCCGTGAGATCACGGTGCCGTGCTTCTCGTAGAAGACGGTGCCCGGCATGGAGAAGTGCGCGAAGTCCGCCAGCGCGGTGCGTGTGCCGTCAATCACCACGAGCGTCTCGAGCTTGCGTGCGGCCTCGATGAACTCGTCGGTGTAGCCGTGGTTCGCAATGTGCCCGACGAGCAGCAGGTGCTTGATCTCGCCCTTGGTGATGCGCTCGGTCAGCGCGGCAAGGTCGTCGGTGAACTCGCTGACGCCGAAGAAGCGCTCGACCCCTTCGCGGTTGGGGTTCTGTTCCGGCTCGATGCGCCAGCCGCTTTTGCTGACCCAGAGCTCACCGTCGGGGTGCTTGCGGGCGTAGCGGTTGCCCTCCGGCACGCCGAGTTGCGTGGCAAGCTCGCCGAGCAGGAACAGCTCCTCGTTAAGGCTCCAGGCGGAGCCGACCACGGCGGTCGCACCACCGTTGCCCTCGGCGGCGAGCTTGCCCAGCGCCTCCCCGGCGTCGGCGGCGACTTCCCGCGTGCTCATCTCCTCGCCGCGGCGGCGGCTCACCTTCAGGCGGTCCTTCGCATGCACGAAGCGGTAGTTCAGCCGGTCCTTGTCGGCGAGCCAGCACTCGTTGACCTCGTCGTTGTCCCGCGGCCGGATGCGCTGCACACGGTTCTGGTACACGTCGACGTAGACGTTGCTCCCCTTCGAATCCGGCACAATGGTCGCGTGCGGCTCAAGGAACCAGGGGCGCGACTTATACAAAAAGTCGTTCGAGAGCAGCGCCCCCACGGGGCAGATATCCACCGTGCACAGGGACATCGGATTTTCGAGCGGGTGGCCCTCGAAGACATCAATGACGCTCTTGTCGCTGCGCTGCACCAGCGTCAGCTCGCCCGTTCCCGCGATCTCATTGCAGAAACGGACGCAACGGTCACAGGAGATACATCGGTTGCCGAAGATGCTGACGTTCGTGCCGAGCTTCTTCGTGTGCCGAATCACTTTGGGCTCGGTGAAGCGCGAGGTGTTGGGGCCGTGTTCGTAGGCGTAGTTCTGAAGGTCGCAGATCCCTGACTGCTGGCATTGCGGACAATCCAGCGGGTGATTGATCAGCAGGTACTCCATGATGTCACGGCGCATCTTCGTGAGATGCTCGTTGTCCGTGACAATCTCCATTGGGATTTCGTTGCCTTCGCCGTCCTTGTATTGCCGGACCTTGGTGTTGCAGCCCATTGGATAGGGCTTGTCCGGGAATTGGGCGTTGGCGATGTGGACGGAGCACATCCGGCAGTTGGCCGGCGCGGTGAGTTTCGGGTGGTAGCAGTAGTGCGGCAACAGTTTGCCGACCATGCGGGTCACCTCGATAATCGGAGTGCCCTCGGGCACTTCGACCGGCTCACCATCAACTAGGACCGAAATCGTGGACATGGACGCGCTCGCTACGTAACGGTTGCGTATCTTGTGCTTGATGTTACGCGTCACGCGGCCGCGGCAACGCCCGCGAGATACAGCGGGGGCGGCCGGGTAGAACCCGAAGCGGGCCGGCGACACATACACGGCAACACAGGCAGGCAGCGCCGAGACGGCGTAAGTGGCCGCGGTATGGGCACGGAACGCGCAGAATTATGATTTTCGCAACCGGGGAAGACAAGTCCGCACACGGGTTTCCGTGCAGCGTCGCTCGAACCGCGGGCAGGGGACGAAAGCCGACGGCCGACACGCGCACGCAACGACCTCCACGCCGGGACGGCTCGTGATTCGCGAACGTGCGCCGGCAGCGGCGCGACCCACGGGCGAAGCGAAGCCGGTGGGCTTGTTTCGCGTTCATGTCCGTAGACCCGGGTACGCTTGTGACGCGCAGCGCACGCATGCAAGAAGCGGCGTGCGCGGTGCGCGGGCTCCCCGGTCATATGAGCCAGGCCAGCAATGCGACGACGACAACGAGCGCCGTAAGACCGGCGGCGACGAGCATGGCCTGCTTCGACGTTGGCTTGGACCTTGTGCGCGCCGGGGGGGCGTGCTTCACGTGGTTCGTCCGCCTGTGCGTCGCGGTGGTGGCTCGGTTGCGGCTGCGCGGCCCCGGTGCCTTTTTCGTTGTTGAGGTCCTCGGGACTGCCTTGCCCTGCTTGAATGTGGGAGCGGGACGTGGCTCACGGCCGGTGCGCGGCGGCGCGGACAACTTCGGTTGCGGTGGCCGCGGTCGTCGCGGTTGTCGTGGCCCTTGGCTGCGTGGCTTCGGCGGTGCCGTGGGCGCGTGCTTGCGCGACGGCGTGTGCGTCGACGGCGCCGCGGCCGGCGGCTCGTCCTTGACCGGCGCCCCGTTCCTCGCCGGCTTGTCGGTTAGCGGTTGCGTATCTTGTTGTGCGGCTTCTTGCGCCGACACCCGCGGCTCCTGTCCCGGTCGCTGACCGCGTCCCGTGGGACGCCGCTCCACCGCCGGGGTCCCCTCCACTAGCTCGCGAATACGCTTGAACGCCTCGGCCACCTCGCCGACCGACTGCGGCCGCCGCGACGGCTTCTTCTGCGCCATGCGCACCAACAACTCATCCAACTCCGCCGGCACACGCGGATTGAGCGCGCTGGTTCGCGGAAACGGCTCCTGCAGGTGCATCTGCAACACCTCCGCCGTGTCCTGCCCCTGAAACGGCAACCAGCCGGTCAGCACGTGATACAGTGAGCAGGCCAGCGCATACAAGTCCGCCAGCGGCGTCACCGTGTCCCCCAACTGCTCCGGCGCGAGATACGCCGGCGTGCCGACGTAGGTGCCCGCCTGGCTCAACCGCATGTCGGTGCGCGTGTTCTTGCTCAACCCGAAGTCGACGAGTTTGATGAGCCCGTTCGGCATAAGCAGGATGTTGTCGGGCTTGACGTCGCGGTGGATGATCCCGTCGGCGTGGGCGACCTCGAGGGCCCGGCAGGTTTGCTCCGCCGCATCCAACGCGTCGCGCACACCGACAACGCCGAGGCGATGCATGCGCTGGGCGAGGCTCTCTCCTTCGAGCCACTCCATCAGCAAGTAGCAGTGCTTGGCCACCTCGCCATGTTCGAGCACCTGCACAATGTGCGGGCTCTTGAGCCCGGAGAGGGCGCGCGCCTCTTCGCGGAAGCGGGCAATCAACGTTTCATTGCTGGTCAGCCGCGTGTGCAGCACTTTGAGGGCAACGGTACTCGACGCGTCGTCGACGAGGTGGCCGCGGTACACCATTCCCATGCCGCCCCGGGCGACGAACGCCTCGACGACGCAGCGACCGACGCGCATCCCCGCTTCGAGCCCCTTGGCAAAATCCTCGAAGCTCGGCTCGTCCGGCTGGCTCGGCTCAGGCGGGTCGTCGGCCAGCGCACGCCCGGGAATGGGCGAGATCGGCACCCCCGCGGAGTCGGTCATTGCCGACGCCACCTGCGGCAGCACGCGGGCCCGCCACTCGCTGATGTCCTGGGCCACGGAAACGGTTTGCGAGGTGCAGTTGGGGCACGGCAAGCCGTCGTCCATCAAGTCGACATGGGCGCCGAAAAAAATCTCTTCGCAGTCGGCGCACTGCAGCGGCGTCTCCTCGAAGCGCGTCGCAACCTCGTCCACCTCCGGCGGCGCAAGCACATTGAAGATGAACACCCAGTCGAGAAAGCCCAAATGCGGCATGTCGCGCATCGCGTCCTGATAGCGGCGCAGTATCCCCTCCTCCTCCTCGGCGGAAACGTATCCCAGATCGACGGCAAGCTGATAAAGCACCCGCGCCCGCCGCATCACCGGCGAAAAAACACTCGTAACTCGCCCATCCATGGTTGCCCGAAAACCGCAAGAAAACCCCGGGAGATCCACCAAAGCCAGCATAGTGCCGCACCATCCGTCCCGCAACGCCCGACAGGGCGAAGCGGGAACTTTCCGAGCGACAATCACCGTTGCTCCCCTTGGGCGGACTCGGAGGCCCGCCCTTCGAATCCGTGGGTGGTCGAAAATGTTCTTGGTCGTCCACAG
>SKZP01000255.1 GCA_007127275.1 Planctomycetota bacterium | reverse complement strand
GGTCGACTCTGGTAGCGCACGCAAAGGCCGGCACGCTTCATGACGACATCATTCTATGGCGACTTGTCGCGCCCCAGTCGCTTCAGCAAGATATGCGTGGCTCGGCGTGGACGATTCCCTCGGGTCTCTTGCGTGACGAAGGGATGTCCCTATGCGTGGCCGCGCTGACCTCGCTGGAGGCGGTCCTTGCCGATCGCCCCAATCACAGCGTGTTCGCGTTCACAATGGGTCAGCTTCGTAGTGTGAAGGAAGAGATTCATGTGAGCTACGTAGCCGATGCAAACGCACCGTGCATGGAAGTAGGAGCGCACGTCGAAGCACACCCAAAGCTCACACGGTCAGAATCTTCCCGATTGCGCAATCTCGGGCAATTCTCTTATCTGAATCCACGCGGAATCGAGATCGCAAGAGGGAAGCTGGAGTGACGGGATCGCCGAGCTCCCCACGCGCTCCCGCGTTTTTTTTTCGGTCCGCAGCCGCAGCCGGTGGCTCGGAAAGTCCGAGCCGCCGCCCCCAACTTACCGCTCACCGTCATGCGGGTGTGAAGCAATCTAATAACTTCGACCCGGTTGAGGCAACTGCGGGGGGTTGTCGCGGAACCAGGCTATGGTTGCTTGTAGGGCATCCTCCAGCGGTGTCGGCGCAAGTTCCGGATAGGCGGCTCGGCACTTGGTATCGTCGAGCAGAAAGGGTTCGTGGAATTGGTAGGCCATTTCGCGGACTTCGCGAATCATTGGGCTGACCAACGAAGTGAGCCATAGCAGGAACTTCGGCATTACCTGCAAGCGGGGCCGCTCGCCGGCGATCTCGCACATGCGGTGGATGACGGTACGCGACGACTCCGCCTCGGGGCTTGGCACGTGCCACGTCTCGCCCCAGGCCTCTTCGCGCTGTGCAAGGTGGATCATGGCGCGGGCGACGTCTGGCACATACGTATAGGAGTGGCGCATATCGGGGTTGCCGATGAACTGCGGCGACTTGCCTGCGACGATGCGCTCCGCAACGGGGCTGCCAAGCATTGCGTTGCGCGCTTTCGGCCCGACAAAATCGCTCGCTCGCAGAATCACCACCGGAAACCGGCCGGCTTGGTGCGCCGCCATGGCCTGCGCATCCATCTTGGCACGTACTCGCCCCTTTGCCGTATGCGCATTTTGCGGCGTATCCTCGCGCATCGGTACCCCCCGGGTACGTCCATATACGTAAAGGTTGCTGATCGTCACCAGCGTCGCGCCATTTTGCGCCGCCGCGGTCTCGGCGCCTTCCTCCAGCAACGGCCAAAGGCTTGGCCACCGGTGATACGGTGGATTGAGGCAGTTGTAGACAAAGTGCGCCTCCTTGCCAGTTTCGCGTGCCACGTCCAAGTCTGCGACATCGCCGCTCACCACCTCGGCGCCGGGCATGTCCACGCGAGCCTTGCGATCGACGAAGCGCACGCGCGCGCCCCGTTGCAGCAACTGTTGCGCCACGGTTTGGCCCACAGCGCCCGCACCCAAGACAACATGCAACGGCTCCGTCATTGTTGGCTCCCAAAGCCCCCACCACGTGTTTCTCCACGGAACACGAACACGCATGTGCTACGTCCGTGTTCCCGGAAATGGCACAGTGACCTTGCATCGTGCCGCCACCATCATCGTTTGGCCAAGCACCGTCGAGCGCCACCGCCACGCCGTCTTCCACGCCCACTTCCTACGCATCCAAGGCCGCATCCAACGAGACGGCAACCTCGTCCACCTGCTTGCCGAAACGCTCGAGCCGTTTGACGAGTTGCTTGCCGAACTCCCCACCCGTTCCCGCGACTTCCATTGATAAGCAAGGGCAATTGATACGGACGTTGCGCTCAGTTTCCTGCGGCGACGCTTCACTCGCTACGGCGCCCAGCAACCTCACGTCCCGCGTCCGACACCTGATGGGGCTCTGGGCGTGCACGTCCACGGGTTTGGGCCCCAGAGGAACTTCCTGTGCGACCCACGGGCCGCCGCCCGTGGGCTTGTCGAGTCAACGATTCCCGACGTTTGGATGGGAGGGAGCAACGAGCCGCGAGGTGTAGGGCTCGTTTTCCGCCTTGAAACAGCGGTGTCGACTCGTCACCACCGCAGGTGCACATTTCCGCAATGCCGGCGTGCGCCCGACGTGCAGCAGGAAAAAAATTCGACTTTGGCGGGAATGGCAGACGGTGGTCACGCCTTTCTGACGTGCGGTTGTCACATATGATAGTCGCTCCCTCCGACGATTCATCCACTGCGGGTGCGCTCACCTGCGTCGCGAGGCTGCACCGAGCGGGCTCGACGGGGTCGGCGCCTTTGTTCCAACTCTCTGCCACGTATGAGGAGTTAAGCCTATGTACCGTTCGCCGTTGCTGCTGCCCGTCACATTCGTTGTCCTTGCGGCCGTGCTCTTGAGTGCCGTTGTGGTGCTCGGTTGCGCGCCTCGGGAGCCGGAGCCGGAAGTGGTGGTCGCCCACGAGGGGATTCCCGTCGACCAGGAGTGGGCCGAGGAGGTTCGCGACGTCGCCGTCGAGGAAGTGCCGTCGGAAAACGCCAATATCCGTAGCACCGAGCTTTCGCCGATCAACTCACGCACGGTGGAGCAACTCGAGTTGCACTGGCAGTTCGACACCGAAGACAAGGTCACTCACCAGCCGATCCATGACGAAGGGATTGTCTACTTCGGCGACTGGAGCGGCCACGTCTACGCGGTCAACGCCTTCGACGGCACGGAGTTATGGCGGATACAGCTTGAGGATCCCCGTGAGGAGTGGCCGTGGCACGGGATTGCCGGCACCGGCGCGGTCGACGAGCGGTACCTCTACCAAGCCAGCGCCGAGGGCCAGGTATGGGCGATCGACAAGCGCTCTGGCGAGATCGTCTGGCGTACAAGGGTCACCGCCAACCCGCTCGCCGGCGTCCTCGGCGACCTCAAGGTGCACGACGAGCGCCTCTACGTCGGCCTCTCCTCGGTCGAGCCGTTGCTGCACGGTGAAGTGGCCGGCATCGAGCCAGGATTCCGCGGCCGCGTCACATGCCTGGACACGGAGAGCGGCGAGATCGAATGGGAGTTGCCGCTCACTGAGGAGCCGCACGACGGCGCAACGATGTGGAGCAGCTTCTCGCTCGATCCGAACACGAACACGCTCTACTTCACCACCGGCCACAACTACACCGGCGAGGCGAGCGTGACCTCCGACGCCATGTTCGCCGTCGACGCGGAAACCGGCAACATCCGTTGGGTGACGCAGATGACGCCGCACGATACGTTCACGATGAAGGAGCACATCGGCCCCGCCTACGCCTTCGCCGCCGGGCCGCAACTGTTCAACGCGGACATCGACGGTCAACAGCGTGCCCTGGTCGGGGCCGGTCAAAAAAGTGGCGCCTTCTGGGCGCTCGATCGCGTGACCGGGCGCGTCGTATGGCACAACATCGTCGGCTACGGCGGCCTGCTCGGCGGTATCTTCGGCGAAGCGGGAATCGGCCCGAATGGGATCTTCGTGTGGTCGAACAACAGCTTCGCGCCGGACGTCGATCCGGAGCAGTTCGGAATGAACGTCGCCGCGCTCGACCCCACCAGCGGCCGGCCCATGTGGCACCGCCGCAACGCGCAACCGGCGGGGCTTAACAGCGGCGCCTTCCTCGTCAACGACCTCGTTCTCGTCGCATCGCTCGACGGTCACGTGCGAGGCTACGACAGCCGCAACGGCGAAACGGTCTGGGAGAGCCCCGCCCACGAATCCATCGGCTCCAATCTCTGGGTGCATCGCGACATGCTCCTCTTCGGCAGTGGTGTGCCGGAAGCGTTCGGTGGCACCGAGGCCAGTGGCGCCGTCTACGCCTACAAACTCAATGAGTAGGCGCCCCGTGCCTCACGGAGATCACGCAACGTCAACCGCCCCGGAACACGACGTCGTGCGCCGGGGCGGGTGCGTATGGTCCGCGGTTCATCGAAACGGGCGCGGGTACAGCGGCATCAAAAGGCGTTCGACGCACGCGCATAAGCCTACGGTGGTGCGCGCCGTGGGTCCGAACCCACGCGTTCGTGATGCCGCTATACGTGCTCGGTGATTCGACGTAGCCCCACGCCCACCTGCTGCGTCGGTGGGCGCCCGTTCGCCGCAGGGAGTACGCAGTGTATGACCGCGACCGCGTGCGCGAGGTGTGTCGCTTGCGCGCTGGTTCGCGAAACGCCG
>SKZP01000226.1 GCA_007127275.1 Planctomycetota bacterium | reverse complement strand
GACGGGCAACGGCGCGGCGCAGCGCGAGGGCGGCGGCGTTGAGGCTCGCTTCGACGGGAGTGGGCGAAGCGCACCTCGCCGGGCGCCTGCGTGAGCGCTTGTCCGAAGGTGATGCCGACATCCTCGACGGTATGGTGCTCGTCAATATGCGTGTTGCCGCTTGCCTCAAGTTCCAGGCCGAGGCCCCGTTGGACGGCGAGCGTTTCGAGCATATGCGTGAGCAAGCCGACCGGCGAGCGCACCTTGTGGGCTTCCGCGGCGGGGTCGAGGCGTAGCGTGAGCCGCATGTCGGTTTCGTCCCTGCGCCGCTGCACCGCCGGTGTGGGGGAGGCCTCCTCGCTTATGGCTGTACCTCCTCCGGGGTGACGCCGTCGTCGTCGCTCTCCTCCTCGGTCGCGGCCCCGACGCGGTCGTTGCGTTTGGCGGCTGGGAGCCCTTGCGTGTCGAGCGTTTCCGACTCGTAGGCAATCCGCGAATCCTCGGCGCGGTCCTCGTTGCGCACCGTGGGGTCGAGCGCTGCAATGGCCTGCTCGACGGTGAACTCGGCACCGTGCGGATCAAGCGCCGACTGTAGCTGCAGCCGATCCGGCTCGCCGGGGACGAGCGAGGCGAGAAAGGGGATGCCGAGACGCTCGGCGCGCTTGGCCTCGTGCGCCAGTGGCGCGGGCTCAAAGCTGACTTCGCAGGCGATGCCCGCCTCTCGAAAGCGGCTCGCCAGGCGCAGCGCATCGCGGACATCCTCGCTGGGCCCCGCAAGAATCACGAGCCGCGTCGTGGTCATCGCCGCCTCACTTGCGCTCTCGAGCCGCATCAGCGCATCCGCCAAGCGGTCTACGCGCACGCTCAAGCCGACCGCCGGCACGACCTGCCCGAGAAACCCTGCGATCATGTCGCCGTAGCGTCCGCCGGAGATCACCGAGCCGAGACCTGGCAAGCGCGGCAGCTGCGTCTTGAAGACGAGGCCGGTGTAGTAGTCGAAGGTACGCGTGGTGAACAGGTCGAGTTTGACCGCGGAGGCAGGGACGTCGAACGCCTCGAGTCCGTCGAGGATTCGGCGCAACTCGTCGACGCCGCTGCGCGCGACCTCGCTTTCTGCAAGCCTGTGTTGCGCCTCGTCGAGCCGTTCGTGCGTCGTGGCCTCGGAGAGCGTCAGCGTTGAGAAGACGCGCTCGATCTGGGACTCGCTCAAGCCGCACTCGTTTTGCAGCTGTTCGCGGATGTTCGCCTCGTCCTGGGTGGCGAAACGGTTGAGGATCTGCATCAGCCGCGTAAAGGTGTTCGCCTGAATGCCGAGAATGGTCTGTAGCCCGCGGAACAAGGCGCGGTGATTGAGCGTGATCACCGCGTCGTCAAGGCCGAGGTGACGCAGCACGGCATGCGCAAGGGCAATGATCTCGGCGTCGGCGAAGCGGCTCTCGCTGCCAATGATATCCGCGTCGGCCTGCCACAACTCGCGCGAGAATTCGTGCTGCTCCTCGGTGCCGCTGGGCTGGGCGCGAAAGACGGGGCCAACTTGGTAGCGGCGAAACGGCAAGTCGAGATTGCGCCGCTCGCGTGCCACGTACCGCGCCAGCGGCACGGTAAGGTCGAAGCGTAGCGCTTCACCGGCCTGCGCGGCGGCAGAGTCCCTTGTTTCGGCCTCGGTCGTCGGATGAAGCCGCAGCAATTGCCGTTCGGACACGACGCCATATTGTCCTCGCAGCGTCTCATAACGCTCAAGGACCGGCGTCTGCATGGGCTCGAAGCCGAACACTTCGAATTGCGCTTCGGCGTGACGCTGCACGTAGCGCCGCGCGCGCGCCTCCGGTGGAGGCGTATCCCGTACCCCGTGAGAAAGAAACGGCTCGTAGAGAGGCATGGACGAAGCGAGGGGCGAATGGTCAGTGGAGGTGGCTGAGCGGTCGTTTGCACGTGACGCGCAACGACCGAGAATCAAGGAAGGTGGGCGAAGGATACCAATCTCGTCCGGGTGCGCCGCGGCTTTTTTCGAGGCTGCGTCAAGCGACGAAAACTCGGACCGTCGAGCGCTGTAGCGCAAGTTCGCACGCACTTTCTAACCACCCCCTTGGCCACCCTCGGAGGCACAGCCGCAGTGGAGTCGCGCGTTTTTTTCCTAGGCGTGGTGACGTCGCCCCCGGGTGCCGCGTTCTCCGAGGCCTGCAACGCAGGCCCCGCTTCGCAGCGGTAGCAGGAATTTCGAATACACCACCGACGACGTCGGTGGGATTGGCGCGGATTTCATTATCCACTCTCGTTTTCGACCATGCGTGCAAGCTGCGCGTCACTTTCCGGGCCGTAGTAGGTCAGCGTGTCGCCGGCTGCAATGCGAATCTTGGCGGGACCCAGCCCCTGATACGTCAGCAACAGCGAGCCGGGGCGCGCATTTTCGTGAAAGAGGTGCTCGACGACGCGTTGCGTTTGAGGAAACGGGGTGGCGAGCCAGCAGTCGTGGGCCGGCACGTCCGCCTGCTCGAATACACGTTCGCCGTCGAGGCGGTAGCGCGCGAGGGTCGTGGCGTCGACGTCCGCCGGCGGCTCGTAGTCGGCGGGAAGGTAGTTGCCGAGGTGGAACGTCACGCGCTCCTCGAGGCCGAGTTCCGCGGCTAGACGCTGGGACCGGCGGTGCAGCTCCGCGTCGTGCTCGACGCCGGTGGCAGGCTCATACCCCAACAACGCTGCAAGCAACGTGTTGCCGCCGAGGCCAGAGCCGAGCTCGACGAAGCGGGAGGTGTGTCGGCGTGCCGCCTGCATAGCGCCGAACAGGCGAGCGGGGTGCGAGGGAACGAACAAGTCACAGCGTTGCGCGTCGGCGACCTCGTGCTCGTAGCGTTGCGCCTCCTCGGTCACGGCCTCAATCAACCGTTTGAGCGCCGCGGTGAACGGCGGCCCGGAATCCACGCCGTCGTCGTCGACCTCGTTGCCGTCGCGCCCGAAGCGCACAAAGCCGAGGCGAGCCATCTCATCAATGAAAAGGCGCACGTCCTCGTTCGCTCGCATTGGAACCGCGGTGGTGCTGCGCACAATCACGGCGGCAATCTCGGCGACGCTGCGTTGACCGTCGATCAATTCCCAGACCGCGGCGCCGGTCGGATTGAGTGCGCATGTATACGCACTTGCTGGGTCCATCAGCAGCGACTCCTCCTCGAAGTGCTGCACAAGTGCCTCCGGCTTTCGCCGCGGCACCGTCTCGGGCGTACTCGTCAAGGGGAGCCGTTCGGCGTGCATACGCTACGCTCCGGGCAGGAAAGACAAGTCACGGTTGCACGGACGGGCCAAAGGCACGGCGAGTTTCACGGCGAACCGGGGCGCACGAGTCCCCGGCAGTTTCGCGCAACGCCGTGTTTGCTCGGGCACGTCCCGCTCGCTTTCTCCGTAGAAGATTCCAGCGAAAGCGTCCACGCCGAATTGTAGCACGTCGTCGCCATATCCATTACAGCGGCATCACAATCGGTTGAAAGCGACCCACCGACGAAGTCGGTGGGCTTTGCGCGAACCCCGCTTTTCATCATTGCTGATGCCGCTGTACGTACCCATCCTTTGCGCAGGTTACGCGGCACGACGGATGTGCACGACCGGACGCTGTACCGCTTGGTCCGGCGTGAGCACTTCGTAAGTGGCCGGGCGGAACGTATAAGTCATGTGGCCCGTGGCGTCGAGGCTGCCGAATTCGACGAAAAGGCGGCAGGCACGCAAGCTTTCCGTCGGCGACGCCGGGGCGACGAGGATCACTTCGCGTCGCGAGCGAATCCAGATGTCGTATTCGCTCTCGAAGCGCATCCGCAGGTGGGGCGCTGCGGTGGTCGGAACTTTCGCGTCGCGGTTACGCCTGCCGCGCATTTGTGACCCGCTGGTCGCGGCGAGCGAGACGGGCACCGGCGCTCCGGGCAAGTCGAAGAACGGGTCGGCGCGGTTGCCGGAGGCAAAGCCAAGCGCAAGGATGGCTGCGCGCGAACCCCGCTCCTTGTAGCAGGCGCGCAACGGCTGCGCGGCAAGCGTGGCGAACCAACTCTTCAGCGCGACCGGCGCAAGCAGCTCCGGCTGGTAGCGCTCACTGAAGGCGAGCAAACGGTCCACGTTGACCGTCGCCCACACCTTCGGGGGGCCGCCTTCCGACGCGTCCGCCGTTACGGCCACCGGCGGCGGCGAGGGCAATGGCGGCTGCGGTGCCGGCTCGCCCGTACCCTTCCCTGAG
>SKZP01000151.1 GCA_007127275.1 Planctomycetota bacterium | reverse complement strand
CGTTGACGAGTGGGGCTTCGTCGTCGGCATCAGTGGTCGCTTCGGGCTTGGCACGCCGGACTGGTGATGCGGGCCGGGGGTGCGCGTGAAGAAACGCAAGGCGCAGGGGTACGAGGCGCACCGGGATGGCGCCTCGTGCCGTCCGTTTCGCCCCGAACTCGTTCCGCTCGCATTTTCCCAAAACATTGATTTTCTCCTGGCATTCCGTCGGAGCTTTCGGGTACCCTCTCTACAGATGGTTGCGTCCTGCAACCGGGTTGGGTTCCGAGTACGTACCGTTATCCGTTCCAACGGAGGTCGCTCATGAAGAGCTTTGGACTCGTCGCGGCGAGTGCCTTCCTGCTCGTCTCCGCCGCCATGGCGATGGACAGTGCAGTGAATGGCGCTCACGCAAATGAGCTGGCAAGTGACGTCGCCGGCAAAGACTGGGCGGTGGTTGCCGCCCAGAAGCAATGAGGAGGCGGAAGCTGTTCGGGCGCGGCACCCCCGCGACGCAACAACGCAGGAGGAGTCGGCGGTGGCCGCAATGCTCCTCAAGGCGGTGGTTGTTGTCCGGGACCGCCCGACCGTCGGCCCGGTGGGCCGAACGCCAACCCGCAAGCTGAAGAAGATCGTCCCGCACCTCACCTCAATTGGACCTACGCCCGTGAGGTCAATCTCGCCGACGAGGACGCCCGCCGTCCCGACAAGGCGCTTGACCTGATGGAAGAGGCCAAGAAGGCGGACAAGCCGGTCGTGCTCTACGTGGAAACGCGTAGCGACGAACGGCGCTACCGCAATGCCCGTGAGGCGTGCGAAGAACTGGAAGAAGATCTCTTCCAAAACTACGAGGTGGCCTCACGCATGAATGACCATTTCACGCTGATCCGCGTCGAGCTCGAAGACCTCGACCGCTCGACAATGCGTCGTTATGGCATTCGCTCGGCGCCGCAGTTGATTCTCTTCGACTCCGAGGTCGAACGGCCCGTTTCGAACTTCTCCGGAAGCAACATCCGTGCTTCGCAAGTCGTTCGTGGCCTCGACCAAGTCAAGGAGCGCAACGACCAACTGCTTGAGCGCCAAGAGCGTCAAGAGCGCCGCGCCAGCCGCTAGGCTGTCGACAGCGTTCGCACCGCCAGAACGACAACCCCGCTGTACGGTCTCGCACCGTCAGCGGGGTTCGTCGTTTCGGTGCACATTACCAGGTTGGTGAGTCCTGCTCCCCTCCCGAAATTCGGAGGCAGCCCCGTGCATCTCTACTTTGTGGACTTGTAGCGGCCACGCCCACGGGCTTCGCCCGTGGTCGTACGGTATTCAGGTTTCGCCGGTGGTTGTACGGTATTCGGGCTTCGCCCGTGGGTCGTAACGCCCGAACCGAGCGCGACCCACGGTAAAGCCCATGGGCATGCAGGACAACACATCCGTCTTGTTTGCCGTGACTCGCCTACTGCGCGAGATTGGCGCGGAACTCGGCCTTTGTGCCGTAGCGGCGCAGCACCTCGACATCCTCGTGCACGGGAACAGTGTCGCCGACCTCGAGGCTCGGAATCTCCTTGATCATCCCGTCGCTCGACTTGCGCGGCGGAATGAAGACGCCGAGTTGCGTGCCCGGCTCGGCGACCTTGCGCTGCACCAAGGCCTGGCCGACCTGGCGCGAGCCGACAAGCGCGGCGCTGGTGACGTAGCCGACGACCTGGCCGCGCTGGTTGACCAGCGGGGCGCCAAGGCCCAAGGTGCGCACGCCGCTGCGGCCGACGCGGAAGCGGACAATCTCCATCTTGCGCGTTTCCTCGGCGGCGAGGATGGGCCTACGCCCTGTGAAGAACGGCTTGTGCCGCTTGATGAACGCGCCGTAGCCCGCTTCCGTCGCGCTGATCCCGTAGGGCCCGGCAAGCTCGTGGCCGTACAGCGGCAGCCCCGCCTCCGTGCGCAGCGAGTCCCGCGCCCCGAGGCCAATGGGCAGTACGCCGTAGTCGTCGTGGCGCGCGAGAATGGCGTCCCACAACTCCGGCGCACGCTGCGGATGCACGAACAACTCGAAGCCGACCGGCTCGCCGGTGTAGCCCGTGCGCGCCACAATCACCGGCATCCCGGCGAGCGAGCACTCCATCAGGTCGAACTTGCCGAGCAACTCGAGCCGCGCATTCGACTCCGCGTCGTCGGTCAGTGACTGCAACAGCTTGCGACTCTTCGGCCCCTGAAGTGCCAGGTCGACGAGTTGTGCCTCGCCGAGCGAGCTGTCCGTCTTCAGGTTGCGCAGTGTCACGCCGCCCTCGGCGTCCACCCACGGGCGCTCGGCGTCGACGCGCACCTTGCCCTCGTTAACCGAATTCAGCCACGCCCAATCCTTGTCCTCGTTCGCCGCGTTGACGACGACGAGGAAGTGCTGCGGGCCACGGCAGTAGACAATGATGTCGTCGAGCAGCGTGCCGTCTTCGCGCGGCAAGAAGGTGTAGTGCGCATTGCCCGGGCGCAGCTTGCTGGCGAAGTTGGTCGTCACCTGGTCGAGAAAGCGCTGTGCCCCTTCGCCGCTGACCTCGAAGCAGCCCATGTGGGTGACGTCGAACAGGCCGCACTTCTGGCGCACCGCGGCGTGCTCCTCGGCAATGCCGCTGTAGAGCACGGGCATCTTCCAGCCGGCGAACGGCACGAGCCGCCCCTTGAGCGCGACGTGCTTGTCGTAAAGAACGGAGCGCTTGAGCTGGTCCTCGTCCGTCGGCGGCTCGGTGTTCCACTCGAACGCAGGCCTTTCCTCGTTCGTGGCACCGAGCGTGACGTGGGCCTGGCCGACGTAGTACGGGCCGTTGGCGTGAAAGCGCCCGGCGTGCTCCTTGGCGAAGTCACTCGCTGGCGAGCCCGGCTGCGGCTGCTGTGGCGGTGCGGCCCCCAGTGGCTCCAGGCCGGCGTCGGCACTGGCACTGGCAAGCTCGCGCAGCCCGGTTGCGTTCATGAGGTGCACGTCTTCGAGCGCCACGGGACCGTTGACCTTGGTGTACAGGTCTTCCTGGTCGAAGAGCATGTAGCCGTCGTTGTGGCCTTGCAGCCACGCCATCAACCGCTCTCGCGACGCCGCCGGCGCATGCAGCAGATAACGCCGCTCGGCATGCTCCGTGTCCCCCAAACGGGAGAGGCGCGCCGCGGCAATCAGCTTGCCCGCGCCATCAAGCAGGAACGTCTCATCCTGGCCACCCGGCTTGAGCCCGCGCACGTCGGCGGTGGAAAGCTCCTGCAGGAAGTGCAGCGCCCGCTCACCACGAATGTGCACAACCGCCTCGCCACGGCCGAGAGCCTCGGTCAGCGCCTTGCCGTGCGGGCTTGCCGCCACCTCGTCGGCGACGGGGCGCAACTGCTCGCGCTCGCGCTCCTCTTCCCGCTTGACCCGCGCCTCGACCTCCGGCCACGGGTGCCGCTCTAGCAACGTGCGCACCGTCTGCTGCACCTCGAGCATCACATCCAGCGGCGCCTTCGCCCGGCCCAGATGCCCGCGCGCGGCAATCACGTCAAACGGCTGCGAGTTCTTCAGCAGGTGCGCAATGGCGCCGGCCAACTCCTTCGTGCTCGCCTCGTCGAAGCCGAGTTGGCTGATCCAGGTCGTGCCAATGCGCAGGCCGCTGGGGTTGTTCGCCGAGACGTCGCCGGCAATGGTGTTCTTGTTCAGCGTGATCCCGCAGACGTCCAACATGCGGCTGGCAATGTCGCCGTTGATCTTGCCCTTGACGCCGGGGACGTTCTTCAGGTCGACGAGGAAGAGGTGCGACTCCGTGCCGCCGTATCCAATGGGTAGGCCCAGCCGCGCGCACTCGTCGGCGAAGATCTTGGCGTTGACCTTGACGCGCCGCTGCAGTTCGTGGAACTCGGGCGTCTGCGCCAGGCTGAAGGCGACGGCCTTGGCCGCAATGCTGTTGAGGTGTGGGCCACCCTGCTCGCCGGGGAAGACGGCCAGGTCGACCTTGCGGGCAATCTTCGGGTCCGTCGTCGTGATCATGGCGCCGCGCGGGCCGCACATGGTCTTGTGCGTCGTGTTGACAATCATGTCCGCGTAGCCGAGCGGGTTCGGGAAGTTGCCCGTGACAATCAACCCCGCCGGGTGCGACACATCCGCAAGCAACAGCGCGCCGGCGGCGTCGGCGGCCTTGCGGAACGCCTCGAAATCAATGGTCCACGGATACGCGCTCGCCCCGGCAATGATCAGCTTCGGCTTTTCCTTGCGAGCCGTG
>SKZP01000336.1 GCA_007127275.1 Planctomycetota bacterium | reverse complement strand
GTCGTCGGATAGCAGAACCACAGCCGCTTGCCGGCGTGCTGTCGTTGCGCCCAAACGTAGGCTGCTAGCGTCTTGCCGCTGCCGCAGCCGGCACGCACGAAGGTCACCGGCGCGCGAGCGTTGCCCACAGCATCCTGGAATTCGTGCAACGGGTTGTCTCCGAGACGTGCGCGGACGATCTCGCCGAGTTCGTCAGCGCTCGGTGCGCGCTCGAACGACTCAGGAATCCACACATCTCGTTGAGCTTGCGAGGTGACATCAAACGGAATCGCCGAGCCAGCGACATCACAGGCAATCAGGCATGCCTTGCACGCAGCGGCCATCTGTTTCGTGGCACGCGGCATTTCCTCATAGTGCTCGTGTTGCCGAAGAAACCAGCGTTTCAGGCGGAAGTGGGCCTCGTCTTTGTCCGCGCCAAGGCTGATTGAGCAATCGCTCAACGTCGGGATCGAGGCTGGCAACTCGAAAGCGCTTTGTAGCCATTGCAAGCACGCGTGAAAGTCGTCGTGGCCACAGTGCAGTTTGAGTTCCGTACCGGCACCGTCGACTTGTTTCGGCGGGAACGGGCGACGATACTTCGGATGGTGGCCAACAATGCTCCACTTCACGATTGCCCACTCGTCGTCATTCGCAACCGCCGAGCGCAGCCAATCCCGCAACTCCGGAAGGAACGCAATCATCCACAACGTGACCCACTCATGCCGCAACCCTTGCGGAGTATCCCGTCGCTGCCCGGCAACCATTGCCTGAAAGTGATCGTTCGCCTTGCCCAGGTCGTGAAGAGCCGCGGCCAACAGCACGATCCGCTCAAAGCGCGGAAGATACTCGCCTCCATCGAGCCCCAACGCCTGCAACTGCTGCTCACCGGTCTCCAAAACGACCTGCCTGGCTGCCGACCACACATCTTGAAGGTGGCCAGGCAGGTAAACAGATGGCGGCTGCGCTTGCAGGTCCGGCAGAGGACTCTTCGCCTTAAGCCGACTCATGTGTTGCCTCCGTTCGAGCAGGCACGAATACACCGCAGCCCATACGGCGGCGGCCACCAAGACCGTACTGTTGCAGGCGAAGTGAATCCTCAACGGAAAGGCCTTCCACAAGCAAGGCGTAGCCGACGACCTCGGCTTTGCGGATGCGGATGGTGCGGCGGATGTATGGGTCGGCCGGTGGACGGTGCAGTTCTGTGCCGGCGGCGACCGGCGCAGTTGTCGTTTCGGAAGTAAAGGCTCGCTCCTCGGCATGTTCCCCGACAGCAACGACCTGCTGGGCCTGCCGTGGCACCAACCGCGGTGTCCCACTGATTGCAATCTCGGCAAGCTGCTCCTTTACCGCCTCAAGAAACGGCTCCGCCGTCATGTATCCCTTGATCGTGACCAGCCTCGCGTACAACGCCGACTCCGACGTCAGCGCCCGCACGTTTGGTACGCCAAGTCGAACGCGGTCTCCGCGAATGCGAAGTTCTCGGCCCGCAAGCGGCAGCAGCTCTGGGATTAGTTTCGGGGCAAGCCGGAGCGTGAGGCGACTCTGCGCCGTAAGCAGTAGCTGCCGAACACCGGTAACGCGCCCGCCGATTGGCAGGATCGCAACGTGGTCCCATGGATCTTCGCTCATGTGTGGACGTGGTGGTGGCGCAGTACGGTTCGACGGATGCAACTTCGACACATGCTCCGCAACAGCAGAGAACAGCGAATAGCCATGGTCAACCATTAGGGAAGTGCCGTGTAGAGGGAAGGAAAGCTCGACGTGCATGAGGGAACCTCCATTGGAACTCGGGGCCTACGCAAAGAATCGCCCATGGGTACGACACCATCATGCTCCTGTCGAAGAAAACGCACGTACGTATAAATGGCCAAGTCCAGTCAAGCGACGAAACAAGTTGCGCTGAGAGCCAGTAAAAATTTCTGATTGCTACCCAAGTGAGGAGCGCCATGGCAAAAGTGACTTCGACGGCCGTCATTTCAGGCGGACGCCTGTACCGAGATTTTGCTGCGGTACTCGAGGAGTTGCGGGGTTCGTGCAACCAATGCGCTTGAAATGATAGGGTTCGAGTATGTGTGTACGGCACCGTCACACGCATGTCTGGCTTATTCGCCGCTGACGAGGGGCTGTCCGGGTGAATCGCCCGGACGTTCATGTGTCGTTATGTAAGTCCCGATGCGAAAGGAGGTTGCGTCAGCCGCTGGTTGGCTTGGAAAGCGTGTGAGCGGGCAACCGTCCCGAGGGTTCGAATCCCTCCCTCTCCGTTAGAGTTTCGACAAACCGCGTATGCTCGAATCAGGTCGTGGCCATCCCCTATCTCGACTTCTTTGCCCGGCTTCAAGGCGTCACGACATACCTCTTTGAGCCCAAGGTTCTCCAAACAGGCTCGGCAATGAATGATGGTCGATATGCGCCACCTCCATGATTAATGTTGCGTGTGGCTTCTGTCGGCTTGAGGTTCGCCTTTCAGCGGCGCATGCTGTGCCCCCGCCGGGCCAGCGCTGCTGGGTTGTGCTCGGCTGCCACATCCCGCTCGAAACCACCGGCGAGGAGCCACGCGACACAAGCCGCGACGAGATCAGCATCCTCAACACCTCGCGCCGCGACGCCGCCCTACAAGTCGTCAACTGCTATGAACGGCGCGCCCGGTGGCCCCGTATCGCGTCCCGATGCAGGCGCAGCGCATGCGCACAATCCGCTTCAACGACCTGATCGACCCCGAACCGATCGCGCTCGACACCGACTTCGCCGCGATTATCGAATCGAACGTGCGCATCGTCGTGCAATTCCAGCGAGTTGACACAAGCCGCAACGGCCAAGCCATTCTCGGCACCCTCGCCTATTCCGTCGGCAGCCTGTAGCCCAGGCGTGCCATGCGGAGGGGCGTGCCTTGTTGCACTGGAATATCAGATGTGCGCAGCGGGTTTTCGTGGCAAGCGTGAGCCACGTTGGTTCGCCATTTTACTCGGCTCCTGGTGAGGCAAGATGACCACACCAGATCATTCACGCGCGCACATCTCGCAACGGTTCGGCATCTTGCCGCATCGTGAGGGCAACGAGGCATACAACTACAAACACTTTTGGCCACGCCAATCGCTTGCCGCGTTGCGGCGAATGCGCAAGAAGGCCGGCATCATGCCCGGAGAGCCAGCTCCTGATTTCGAGTTGGTGCGGGCCGACGACGAGCAGCATGTGTTTCGACTGCGTGATGCGGTAGGGGAGCCGTTACTATTTCGGTTCGTCTCCCTCACTTGTCCCTCCGCCGTCGGCTCGGTCGAGCCGTTCAAGCAGCTGCAGCAGCGCTTCGGCGAGCAGGTGCGCTTCTTCGACATCTTTATTCGCCAGGCCCACCCCGGCCCGCAGGCACCGCCAGAAACTCGAGGAGGCGCGCGCCTTTCAACGAGAATACGAGATTCCCTGGCCCGTGCTCGTCGACGACGTCGCCGGCTCGATGCATCAGGTTTTCGGCTCGTTCGAAGACGGTGCATACCTGCTCGACCGCGACGGCCGCGTCGCCTTTTACCAAATGGTGGCCGGGCCGAAGCAACTGCAGCGCGCAATCGAACAGCTCTTGGCTCAAGAGGGCCGCGGCGTTGTCCAAGGCGGGCTCGACCGCGTACCCCACTTCGGCTCGGCCATCAAGCGAGGCTGGCCCGCCATTCGCCAAGGCTCCCCCCGCAGCATCACCGACCTGCTCCTCGCCATACCGCTCTCGCCCTTGATTCTCTGGACAGGCTACCGCCTCGCCCGACTGGGCCGTCATCATCCAAAGAGCCGCCAAACCGCGTAAACTCTCGCGCGCCTCGAATCGCTGGACCGCGCTAGGTCGGTGCGTTCGCAGCCGATCGGCGGGCACGGAGGTCCGCCCTACGTACGTGGTTCCGTTCAACCATTCTTGCTGCAACAAGAGCCGGCTGCCCCCCGTCGTGCTTGAGGGGCTTTCCCTTCGGGAAAGGACGTGCGAAGATGCGCGCCCGACGGTTCCGCAGGGGCGTTTTGGTCCGGTTCGAGGTACGTGAGCACGTGACGCAACAGAACCTGAAGCAACAGCGGCAAAGAGAAAAGCGGGCGGATTCGCAGCAACCGACGGCGGCTTTGCACCGTCAGCGGCCACCGCGCGTGTCCGCGTGGGTCTACGTCGGTGTCGGGCTGATGTCGCTGTACGCCCTCGTGGCGCTGTACTTCGCCGTCTTCTTCGGCCCCATCCTGCCGGATCAGCCGGCTTTGCCGGTCGTGCGCGGCTC
>SKZP01000165.1 GCA_007127275.1 Planctomycetota bacterium | reverse complement strand
GCCTCCATTGCCGAGGACGACGACGGAGAGAACCTCGAGGAGTTTCCCGAGCCGGCGGAGATGGACGACGAGGACGGGGCGACGGTCTCCGACCCGCCGGGGGTGACACGTGGTCGGCGCCGCGGCGGCGAAGCGGAAGAAGTCGGTGCACCGCTCTCGGCGAAAGTAACGCCGAGCAAGTACTTCGAGCCGCTGCTCTCCCAGGAAGAGGCGGCACAGGGCGAGTTCAAGATCGGTCGCGCCGGCCTGTTGACGCCGGAGCAAACGCGCCTGCTCGTCACCGACAAGAACCTGTACACCCACCGCACCCGGCGGATGCTTTTCGGGCTCGTCCCCGGCGCCGACGTCTGGACCGCCGCCTATCCGCTTGACTCCACCGACCTGCGCCGGTTGCGGATTCGCCTGCCAAGCGTGGGCCGAATGCTACTCGTCTTTCTGCTCGCGATTCTGATCGGCGGTCTCGCCTTCTTTGCGATGTTCGACATGCAGCAGCAAGCCGACGGGCAAGACCGCTTGCTGATCAGTGCCGCCGACTTCGAAGGGGTGAGCGGCAGCGTCGCCGAGCCGATTGCGCAGTGGTTCCTCAACGAGGCGCGCGCCTTCGACCTAGAGAACTTCGGGACGTGGTACGGCACACTGATTCCGCTGCTGCTGGCCTTCTTGTGGTACGCGTGGCGCTTCAAGGCACGCCTCGAGTCGGACGCGTTCAACCTCCCCCTCGGGCGGGGCAAGAAGAAGGTGACCGCGGCACGCGACGCCATGCACCTGATCCTGCAGCACCGGGCGCGCCTGCAAAACCGCCGCGGCATGTGAGCCCCTGCGCAACGTTGCTCGCCTAGCGACCGCCCACGGATCATATATGACCCGTGGGCGTTGCTTATTTGGCAACTTCTTGGGCTCGCGCGGAAGACGCCGCCCTACGGCTCGGGTGTGGTGGCGAGGGCGCGCAGCGTCGCTTCGATTTGATCGCCCCCCGGTCGCTGTTCCGGCCGGGCGGCGCACAGGCCCGCAAGCAAGATGTCGAGCGAGCGCGGGATGTCGCTCACCTGGCTGCGCAGGCTCGGTAGCTTGGTCGTCGCCTTCGAGGCCAACAGCTTGTAGACGTTCGACTTCGACTGCGTGGTCACGAACGGGGGCTGCGCAGTCAGCATGTATACCATCGTCGCGCCGAGGCCGTACCAGTCCGCCGCCGGGGTTATGCTCTCTTGCTTGAACTGCTCGGGCGGCATGTAGTGCGGGGTACCGAGAAAGGCCCCTTGCACGGTGAGGCGACTGTCCTCGACGTGGGCGATGCCGTAGTCGGCGATCTTTAGTTTGCCCGTCGAGGTGATCATCAGGTTGTCGGGCTTGATGTCGCGGTGGATGATGCCAAGCTCGTGGGCGAAGCGCAGCGCACTGCAGGCTTGGAGTGCGAGGCGGATGGTTTCGGCGATCGCCAGCGCGCCGTTGGTCTCGACGAATTTCGTGACGCTTTGGCCCTCGATCCATTCCATCACGATGTAGGGCTTGCCTTGCTCCTCGCCGTAGTCGTAAAGACGCACGATACTGGGGTGGTCGAGGTCGGAGTAGACCTGCGCTTCTCGCTCGAACCGCTTGCGCAGGCTTTGCGAGGGATCCTTGAGCACTTTGATCGCCGCCATTCGGCGAAGCGTGTGGTGCCGCGCACGGAAAACCACGCCAATCGCCCCCTGGCCGACCGCCTCCTCGAGGATCCAGTTGCCCACCTGCGCAAGTCCGTGCACCCGCTCGGTGGGGCTGTGCGCGGTGGAATGGGCGACGGTGGTGTTACCGCTCGGCTCGGAGTCTTGTTTGCGTGCCGCGGCACTCGGTTGCGCCAGGCGGCGCGTCGTCACGCTTTCCAAGCGCTGCTTTTGGTGGTCGCTCTCGCTCTCGGAGGGGTCGCCCTCGGGGTGGTCGCTCTCGGAGGCGTCGCCGCTCTCGCTTTTCGCGTCCCGCTCGGGCAACTCGGGCCTGCCTGGCTCACTATCCCCCCAACCTTCGACGACCGAAATGGGCAAGGATTGCGCGGGGGGCGTGGCCGACTGTGGCTTGGGGAGTTTGACGACGTGCGAGGCGCTGTCCTCGTCACGGTGGCGCTTCAAGAGCGTGCTGCCACATGCCGGACATTGCAGGTCGTCCGCCTCGCTGCGCATTTCGACCACGCCCCCGTGGTGGCGGCAACTCAAGCAGTCGATCGGAGCCTCGGCCACGAGGCGCTCGAGCGCTTCGAACGTAGCCGCATCCACCTCCGGTTGACCTTTCAGCCACTGGAAGAAGGAATAAACCGTCCCCGCGTGGACACTTTGCCAATACCGCCCGACCAACTCGCTGGCCAGTTCGCGTGCAATCAGGCGGTGTTCGTGAGCAAGATCCGCCCAAAGGTGAGAAATCTTCATGGCTGCTCGCGGGACGGAGTGCCACCCTGCGGTACGGGATAGCAAGTGTCGTGCGAAGTACGTAAAAAAGCTCGCTGGACAACAGTATTCAATACACTAGTCCGCCCTCGCTTGCAAGTCGTTGTTTTTGATCGATCTCGAAGATCTGTGCAGATTGGAACCATTGGGGCGCGAAACGGAAATGCCGTCGCACGTCGGGGCGGGGTTGTCCCTTCGGCTGCGCTTGCACTCTCGCAGAGGCGAGATGCGCGCGGCTCACGTCTTTGATTGCCCGCACTCGGCACGACTTGCCGGCTCGGTGAACCGGTCGAGAAAACGTTTGTCGCCAACGCGCCACGGGGGCGGACCGTTTTACGGACGTGGCCTCGGTGAGTGTCACCCCGAGCCGCTTTCCTTGAAACGACGCCTGACGCGAGCAGCACGGATTGATAGGATCGTCGCCGCCACCGGCTCGCACCATTCCATATTGCACGACGACGCCCTTTTCTGACGACCGAGACGAGGACTGCCGGTTATGGATAATCGCCCGCTAGCCTTGGTGATTTGGACGATCAACGTGGCGCTGTTGGCGGTGCTCGCCTTTGTGGTGTACGCCTTCCTGATGCAACCCCCCTCGCCGGGGCGGCCGGCATACATTCCCGTCGAGGAGGATCTGCCGCGCTTGTCGGAGCCGCGCCAGTGGCGAGAAATCGACATCAACGAACTCGTCGAGCGCTACACCGAGGTGGACCGGCGACCCCATAATCAGCCGCCATACGAGGCGCTGTACTCATACGACTACCACCGTCTGTATCCGCCGGACCCGCCGCGCAAGATTCCTGAGCCGGATCCGGATCCGGTGTCGGAGCCGGATCCCCCGCCGACGGCCGAGGAGGCGCTCGAGGACTTGATGACAAAGGTCGAGGTGGTGATGCTTCGGGTGCCGGACCGGGCGATGGTGCAGTTGCTGCAGCGCAACGAACAGGTAACGATTGCCCCGCCGGAGCGGGTTCGCCCGCGCGGCAGTACCGGCGAGCGGTCGCTTGTGAATACGAATCTGCGCTCGTTCGGGATTCCGGCCGACGTACTGGAGGTTGTCGGCGATGAGGATGCGCAGATCGGCGGCGTGCGCGTGCTGTATACCTACCGGGACGAAGAGTTCGAACTGCTGTTGCCGCGCCCGCATATTGAGAACCCGTTCACGATGGTGCGCGGTGAGGAACGCGGGACTCGCTCCACGCCGGAGGTGAGCGAAGGTCGCAACGACGGCGACGCGGACGGCGGCGGGCGCGCTGACGAGGACGCGACAGCCGCCGCGCAAGGGGAGGACGGCGCACAGGAGGATCCACAAGGTGTGCCGGATCCGGACTTTCCGGATACCCGCCAAGTCGACGACGCCGTATGGGCGATCGGCCCCGAGGAGGTGGAGCACGTCCAGCAACGGGTGGACGATATCATTGACGAGTTGCGGCCGCGCCAGTACACCGACCCGGACACCGGCGAACGCCACGTGCGACTTACGAACGTGCCGTCCGGCTCCTACGCGGCACGGCGCGGCTTCCAATCCGGCGACATCCTCAAGTCGATCAATGGCGTGTCGGTTTCCTCACGTGAAGAAGCGATCGACTATGTGCGCGCCAATCCCAACGAGCCGCAGTACCGCGTGGTGATCCTTCGCGTCGGACGCGAGCAAACGCTGACGTACCGCAATCCGCAATACCGCAGCGACGACTAAGTACAGCTCCCCAGAAGAAAGTGACCCAGTTGCGTTGCGGTACCGCAATCCGCAATACCGCAGCGACGACTAAGTACAGCTCCCCAGAAGAAAGTGACCCAGTTGCGTTGC